>CAJQMW010000224.1 GCA_905479535.1 uncultured Maribacter sp.
ATTATCATCAATTTGACTATATTTTTCTTCTCCAATTAGTTTGTTCACGAAATCCGGGGTAGTATTACTGTGTCCCACTACCAGTACTTTCTTGTTAAGATTGTCCATTTTAAACTGCTCTACATCTAAAATTCGGGGATCATAATACTGCACATCGATATTCTTTTTAACCGAAGTCGGTGCAGCCGTCATGGAAGTTCTATTGAAATCGGTGGAGTAAATGGCGTCCAAGTCCACTTCATTCAAGATTTCAGCCCAGTGCATGGCCCTTCCCAATCCATCCTGATTTAATTCCGGGTCAACATCTTCAGCATCCGTTCTATCCTTTTCCGCATGTCTAATTAAATAAAAAGTAGAGATAGAGCCATCTTCATAATTGTTTTCTAGAGGTTTATCCTCTTTACATGATACAGATAATAGAAGGGCACTTAAAAAGAATAAAGTAATGGCTTTCATCTTAATTATTGATTATTGTAATTAACAAACTAAAATTACTGGAAAATAGTACGATACATAGTCTATTTTTTGTTTTTTTGCATATGAAATTTTTTTGTGGGACACTTCTTATCGTTTTTGTAATTTTTGGTGTAAAAGCACAAGAACCTGTCCTACCTTCTGATTTTAGGCAACACAACCTCACCGAGTACAATTCTAGTTTATTGAATCCCGCATATGTCTTGAATAGCAATAATGCGTCTTCCATTGCCTTTTGGGCCAGATGGCAGTGGCAAACTGTAGATGCAGATCCCACATCCCTCTTTTTGAACTATTCTAGAGATGTTAATACATCTTCTGCAGCTAGTGTTGCTTTTTTTCAACATAACACCGGTATATTTATAAACACCGGTGGAGCCTTGAATTATGCTTATGAATTTGAATTAATTCCTTTAGTAAGTCTTGGTGTGGGACTAAATGTATTTGGCTATCAACAAAAACTGGCGGATCAGCGGTTTTTTCAACCGAATCCTATTCAAACTGCTATTACAAACGACTTTATTTTACAGCTAGCGCCTGGAGTAAATTTAAAAATTGCCAAGTTTAGTCTGGGTCTGGCCTCCGAGAACTTAATCGATTATAATTTTAGCACAAACGAAAGGAATTCAAGCATATCCGGAACCTCCCTGTTAGGGCTAGCCAGCTATGATATTTCCGTTGGTCTCGGTAATTCCGATGGAACTTCTATTTTAAGGCCTGCCGTTTACTTTAGGACCGTACCGGGATCGGATACACAGATAGGTTTTAATTCACTGTTATCTACCGATAAATTTTGGGCGCAAGGTGGATACAATAGTTTTTACGGGATTTCTGCAGGCTTTGGTGGGCGTTTTTTCAAACGACTTTCGATAGGGGCTTTGGTTGAATTTGGGATCAGTTCCGAACTTGAGGGTCAAGACCCTTCCTTTGAGTTGGTGACGGCTTACAAACTAGGAAAACAGGAGGTTTCAAAAGAGGAAGAGCAAGAGCAATTGATAGCTGAGGAAAAGAAGAAGGAGGAAGAAAAATTAAAAGAAGAGCTCGCCAAGGCCGAAGAATTAGCAAACAAAGAAACCAAAAAGGAAAACGAACGTTTGCAAAAAGAGAATGCACGAAGAATAAAGGATTCCATCCAAGACGCCAATAAAACCGCGGATATTGCGGTAAAGGAGAGTAAGAGGGAGTTAAGAAGAAAAACGGACTCAATTCAAAAGGTAAGGGAGCAGGAAGCTCTGGCAGCGGCAAGAACCCTTGACCAAAAACGAAAACAGGATTCCATAGCCTTGGCAGCAAAAGCCCGAGAAGAGGCCTTTGCCATGGAGCAAAAACGTGTTCAAGATTCAATTACTTCAGCGCAGTTGGCTCAAGAAGAAATTGCAAAAAAGAAGGCCGAGCTGGAAAGAATAGCCCAACAAAACCAAGTGGTGAAACCACAGGCTGGCGAAAAATACGAAGAGGTCGCCACAGAGGGAGTCTTGGAGCCGGGTTATTACTTAATAGCCAATGTTTTTGGTACAAAACGTTATTTTGATGCTTTTATGGCCGATTTAAGGAAGAAGGGGCTTCAACCCAAATCATTCTTTAGGGATTTGAACAAATACAATTATGTGTATTTGGAACGGTATAATTCCATTCAAGAAGCGCGAAGGGCGCGGGATTCCAACTTCGGTGGAAAGTACCCTGAAAAGACATGGATATTCAGAGTGGTAGGGAAGTAGTTGCCGAGTTTCACCAATTGTTCAACACTACCATTCCATAGTAAGAACTCTATGCTATTTTTTTAGCTCAATTTTAATCAATACTTCTAAATAAGCTATAGTATTAAACAAATATTTTCGGTCCTTGGTCAAAGTGGCCATGGCTATCGCACCTTGAATCATGGTAAACATTTGTTTGGCAAATTGAAGTGGGGTAACCGGGAGTCTAATCTCTTCCTTATTTACTCCGGTTTCCAATGCTAAGGCTATCATACCTTCAATTTCCTTGATAGTTTCCCTGACCGCTGCCGCCAGTAAACTATTATTGTGTTGAGCGTCTACGCCAATGTTCAAAATAGGACAACCTCCCATTTCTATAGTAAAGATGTCATACTTTTTATAGAAATCCGTAAGGTTGAAAATTTTATCCAAGGCTGATCCAGAAACTGTAAGTCTTTCTTCTATCGCCTCCAATAACGTTTTTCTATTATGTTCAAAAGCGGATAGCGCTAAAGCTTCCTTATTTTCAAAATTGCCATATAACGCACCTTTGGTAAGACCGGTGGCTTCCGTAAGGTCGCTCATACTAGTGCCTATGTAGCCGTGTTTGTTAAAAACAGGTGCAACGGTCTCTATGATATAGGCGGTAGTTCTTTCAGCTTTGGTAGACATGCACGGCGGTTTTATGCGAAGATAAAAAATCTATACTGTCTGGTATATATTGTTCATAAAAAAAGCTCCCGAATATTTTCGGGAGCTTATAGATTTTAAAGAAATATGCTTAACTAATCAGTTCTTAAAAGGAATAGGGTCGAACTAGTAAAAAACCTAGAAAAAGGAGCTTGGTTGATAAAAGGTTGGCCTCAGATATTGGCTTTCCACCCCAATTCGTGATAATAAGTGTAATTCGTGTCCAAAATATGACACAAATTACACGAATGTTCATGAACAGTTCTATATAACTGATTAGTCATAAATATCCTTATAAAACTAAATCGTTTTGGTTTCTGAAGACCAAAGCGTTGTCAAAAGAATCTAACAGTACAACACTGTCCGCTTTAATTTCTCCGCTTAAAAGCGCCTTCGACATATTGTTCAGCACTTCCTTTTGCAGGGTTCTTTTCACCGGTCTGGCACCATATTGTGGGTCGTACCCTTTGTCCGCTAAGAAATCTATGGCCTCATCGGTAGCATCCAGGACAATTTGTTGTTTACTCAATATTTTTTTCAATAGTTCCAATTGTAATTTTACAATTTTCCTGATGTCCTTCTTGTTCAATGGAGTGAACATGATAATGTCATCAATTCTATTCAGGAATTCCGGTCGAATCATTTTCTTCAACAAGCCTAGCACCTCAATTCTTGCAGCTTCTGCCGCACTAAAGTTGTCTTTTGAATTTTCAAATTTCTCCTGAATTATTTCACTACCCATGTTACTGGTCATGATAATAATGGTATTCTTAAAGTCTGCGACCCTTCCTTTATTATCCGTCAATCGACCTTCATCCAGTACCTGCAAAAGTATATTAAAGGTATCCGGGTGCGCTTTCTCTATCTCATCCAGCAGCACTACCGAGTATGGTCTTCTGCGTACAGCTTCTGTTAACTGACCGCCTTCATCATACCCAACATACCCCGGGGGCGCACCTACCAATCTTGATACGGCGTGTTTTTCTTGGTATTCGCTCATATCTATACGCGTCATCAATTTTTCATCGTCAAAAAGATACTCCGCAAGGGCTTTGGCCAGTTCTGTTTTACCCACACCCGTGGTTCCTAAAAAGAGAAAAGAACCAATGGGCTTATTCTCGTCCGACAATCCGGTTCTGCTTCGGCGAATCGCTCTGG
>CAJQMW010000225.1 GCA_905479535.1 uncultured Maribacter sp.
TTTACGTTTATAATCGTAGCCTAATCTCCTAAATTCAGTACCTAAAATACGGTAATCAAATTGCGCATTGTGTGCGACAAGAATACAATCTTCAGTAATTTCAATAATGCGTTTTGCTACTTCATAGAATTTAGGTGCATCACGAAGCATTTTACTATTTATGCCTGTTAAATTCACTACAAATGGCTGGATTTCGCGTTCTGGGTTTACAAGACTTATAAATTGATCGACCACTTCGTGACCATCAAACTTATAAATTGCAATTTCGGTGATGCCTTCTTCATTAAATTTTCCACCGGTGGTTTCAATATCTACTATTGCGTACAAATGCTTTTCTTTTAGTATTTAGTCGTCAGTATTTATTTGGCGGTGTTTGTCATCATCCGTCTTTCTACTTCGGGCAATTCCTTTACCAAGGCATCTAGAAGCTCACCGGTACCGCTACCATTAATACTGGATAGCGTATAGTACTCCCCTAATCCTAAGGAATAAAACTCTACGGCATCTTCCTCGCGCATGGCATTATCCACCTTATTTATAGTTAGGAAAACCGGCTTATTCACCCTTCTTAGAAGTTTAGCAACATCTTCGTCCATACCCGTAACCCCTGTCTCCACATCCACCATAAAAATAATAGCGTCAGATTCAGCAATGGCAAGCTCTACTTGCTTATCAATTTCCTTCTCAAAAATATCGTCACTTCCAACTACATAACCTCCAGTATCTATTATGGAAAATTCCCTTCCGTTCCAATCACTTTTCCCGTAGTGGCGATCTCGCGTAACGCCACTAACGGCATCAACAATTGCCTCACGACGCTGAATTAATCGATTAAAAAAAGTGGACTTTCCTACGTTAGGTCTTCCTACGATGGCAACAATGGCGCCCATAATTTCTATTTTGGCTGCAAAGGTAGTGTATAAGAAGTTATGTATAATTTAAAATGGAGGAAGTCCAGTTTAAATGATTAAATCAAGTACTCAGGGACGTTTGAAGAATGCGAACTTTTACCCAGATAATTATCCCCAACTTTTCGTTTCTTAATTATGGTGGCGGGGATGCCATACGCCAAAACCAAACTTGGTATATGTGTCAACACCAAAGCTCCGGCACCAACAATGGTATGGTCACCAATTTCCACATTCTCAATAATATTAGCACCCAAGCAAATTGCTGAATAACATCCAAGTATGAGATTACCACCGGTAGCGACTCTCGGTGCAAGGCTGGAGTAATCTCCTATAATTCCATCATGGCCAAGAGACGAATTAGTGTTTAGGAAACAGAACTTCCCAATAATAGATCCTGAATTAACAATAGCTCCTGCCAGTAAAGCGGACCCTGCTCCAATTTTAGTTCGCCCCCCTATTACTGCAGTAGGGTGAACGGTGGTGATATAATTAAAATCTGGTAAAATTGCCGCTATTCTATCTTCAACTAATTTACGAGACCAGTTATCGCCTATAGCAATAATCCCCCCATGAATGTTATATGCAGAAACAATGTAAGGCAAATCATATTCATTACCTAAAACTGGGTATCCATTATGAGAGAGTCCCTTCTTCTTAATGGAATCAACGAAGCCAATGACTCTGTATCTTCCTTCTTTTTCTATACAATCTAGGACTACGTTTCCGTGTCCAGAAGCTCCTATTATTACAACATTATGCATTTCATCGGGGTTTTAGTGCATTTAATCGATAAATCAAAGATACTTAAAGTTTCTAAAGCTCAATCTTTTTAATTGACTTTATCGATGAAATTCTTTACTGCATAAAGAATTACTGTAGAAAAATATCATTATTTCATATAAGGGAATTCCTACTTTTTTTGAGGTAGTAGAAGCAAAGAAACCTATTAAATCACCTAATTATTGTATCCGAATCTTTTTAACTGGCGAGCATCACTTCTCCAGTTTTTGTTGACTTTGACATATAATTCTAAGTGTACTTGTTTTCCGAAGAATTTTTCTAAATCTTTTCTGGATTCCACCCCAACTCTTTTAAGGGCAGCTCCCTTATGACCAATAATAATTCCTTTTTGAGAATCTCGCTCCACCATGATTACGGCTCGCATGCGAATGATGTCTTCATCTTCAAAGAATTCTTCGGTATCAATCTCAACGGCATATGGTATTTCCTTTTTATAAAACAAAAGTATTTTTTCTCTAATAGTTTCATTCACGAAAAATCGTTCAGGTTTATCGGTTAATTGGTCCTTTGGATAATAAGGCGGTGCTTCTGGAAGTAGTTCAATGATTCTTTCAAAGACATTTTTTATGTTAAAATTGGATAATGCCGATATTGGATGTAATTCGACTTTTGGGAGCATATCTTGCCAGTACTGCACTTGTTCTTCCAAAAGTTCCTGAGTAGCGGTGTCAACTTTATTCAGCAAGAGTAGAACAGGAATTTTACTGTTTTTGATTTTCTCAAAAAAAGCTTCGTCCTTCAAAGCTTTCTCCCCTATTTCGACCATATATAATAAAACATCGGCATCCTCAAAAGCCGATTTTACAAAATTCATCATGGAAGATTGCAATTCATAGGCGGGTTTGATAATTCCAGGAGTATCCGAAAGGATGATCTGAAAATCACCGCCGTTCACAATTCCTAAAATACGATGTCTTGTAGTTTGTGCCTTGGAAGTGATTATGGAGAGTTTCTCGCCTACAAAAGCGTTCATTAAGGTGGACTTTCCAACATTCGGGTTGCCGATGATATTTACAAATCCTGATTTATGATTTTGCATGTTTCATTTTTTTTAGGTACTCTTTTGTGGCCAAGTTCACTTTTGGCGCAAGCAAAAGTACAGCTATCATATTCGGTATCACCATTAAGGCATAAGACAAATCGATCAAATACGTTACGAAATCCAATGATACAACTGCGGCCAGAACTATCGTCAATACAAAATAATGATTGTAATACTTGCCGATTTTTGCATTAGTTAAAAATGAAAGACATTTGACTCCATAATACGAATACGTAAAAAGTGTAGACAACGCAAAAGCCGCGACTATAATCATCAACAAATAATCGCCGTATCCGAATAGTGTAGTTCTAAAAGCACTTAAAGTCATTACAATTCCATCGGTATCCTCCAAATATGCTCCGCTTAAAATAATCACGATC
>CAJQMW010000226.1 GCA_905479535.1 uncultured Maribacter sp.
AAGTTCTTGGTTCTAATGGTAGGCGGTACCGTATCCTTGGCAAGGGTGTAAGTGCCCAAGTTTCTTGTTCGAGCAGTAAAAGTGCCTCCCCGCTTGTACGTATTTAAATGACTTGGTCTTAATTTGGCGTCCAGTCGGGCAATGAACATTTGTTTTTGTTCTTCCTCGGAATAGTCGCTAGCATCAAAGGTTAGGGTAAAATTGCGATGCGCCGGTACAGTGTTGGTATGAACGGTAACGGTGTCCCTTCCTTTTTTCAAATCGATGTAAAAGTCCTCATAAAAGGTGTTGGCAGGGAAATATACCTTGGCAACCCCCAAATCAAAATTATTGGGCTTCTTGGCCCTCACAAAATAATCGGTTGTACTGCTTTTTCTTCGTACTTTCTGTTCCTCTCGTTTTCCTTCAACGGGAATGGTTACTTGTGATTTATTCCCCTTTAAATCTTCAATGACCAAGGTTAAGTTATAGCTTAAGCCTTGCCTAATGTCAATGATGCCGTTATTGTAAAGTTCATTGTATATGCTCAGATAATTCCCCGGGGTCTTAAAACATTTTTGGATTCGCTGCCTGTAGCGTCCTAGGTGTTCATAATCTATCAAAGTGTTGATGTATCGGGTCTCACCAAAAGAAAAAGATTCAAAATCATAAGATGTGTATACCTTTCCGTTTACCGAAAGTGTTGCTGAGTAGATTCCGTTTCTGTTCGCCGCCATGTCCTGTCGGTCAAAACCAATGAATCCAACACCTATTTTTCCTAGAGCGTTCACCTTATCGGCTAGAAAGGTGCCATCTGGTTGCTTTGAAAAGTTCACTTGTACTTTCTCGGCACTTTGGTTCACCTGCGAATTTTCAGAAAGAGGGTAGACAAAGAGTTTTTCCAAGATTGGATTTGTTGCATCCGCCACATCAATACCGTATAGCAATGGATTTGTTGGCTTTTCCGAAATACTGCTTCTAATTTCAAAATGAAGGTGAGGACCCGAGGAGCCTCCCGTATTTCCACTATAGGCAATGAGCTCATCCTTGTCTACTTTTACCTCGCCGTAGTCTGGGAAAACCTCTACTTCGAATGATTTCTTCTGATATTGAATTTTCTTGATGTACTCCTCTATTTTAGGGGAGAACTTTTGTAGGTGCCCATAGACCGATGTATACCCGTTGGGATGTGCAATGTAAATTACTTTGCCATAACCCCAGAGGGAAACCTTGATTCTCGTTACGGTACCGTCTCCGATGGCGTATACGGGTAATCCCTCCCTTTGTTGGGTCTTAATATCGATACCCCCATGAAAATGATTAGATCTGAGCTCTCCAAAAGTACCGGCCAAAATTATAGGGATATCCAAGGGAGGCCTAAAGGCATCTTTGGGATATTCTTCCTGCCCATAAAACATGAATACAGATAGAAATAAGAATCCGAGGGCAATTTTTTTCATAGCTAAGATAAGTTGATGCGAAAATAATTAAACGCGCTGAATTCTTAAAAGTTGTTCGTATCAAATGTGTTAATGTCCTCAGTAGAGGTGTTTTCAGGCTTTCCAATTAACTTCTAAGATTATTTGATAAAAGTATTGCTAAGTCCTCTTAGGTATGTTAACTTTGTGTAGATAGCATCGTATTTGAAAATGGGCGAATTAATACAAATCGTTGATTCCTTAGAAAACAAGATT
This sequence comes from uncultured Maribacter sp., assembly GCA_905479535.1. GTDB lineage: Bacteria > Bacteroidota > Bacteroidia > Flavobacteriales > Flavobacteriaceae > Maribacter. The sequence goes on from CAJQMW010000226.1 coordinate 1,674, forward strand.
AGCAAACTGCTTCATAAGTTAGAGGTGCTGCAAAAGACTAATCAAAACTTGGAAAACGAGTTGATGACCTTCAAATCAAATCAAGAAAACGCGGACAAAACGGTTTCTGAATGGGAGGAAAAATATAAATCGCTCAAACTTGCAAATTCTATGCTTGGCAGTAATACGAATAAAACAGAAGCTAAGCTAAAAATAAATACATTAATACGGGATTTGGATTATTGTATAGCCCAACTTGCCGAGTAATGTTTAAATCATATGTCAGAAAAGCTCAAAATAAAGCTTTCCATCGCGGATAGGGTATATCCTTTAACGATTGACCCCGACCAAGAGGAAGGTTTGCGAAAAGCGGCCAAGAATATTGAACAGTTGGCCAAAAAGTTTGAGCAGAATTATGCCGTTAGGGATAAGCAGGATGTTTTGGCCATGTGCGCTTTACAGTTCGCATCCAAAATTGAGCAGAAAGGCATAGATCAGACGGAAGGAACTAAAGAGGCAGAGGACCGCTTGCGGGCTTTGGACCAATTAGTGAATTCTAAGATTAGCTTTTAAATAAAAACGTTCTTTAAAATACAATAAGTTACTGCCCACATTGGTAATACCTTTTGACGAACTCAACATTAATTTGTTTAAAAAGGGTGAGTTTAGGTTGTAAAAGCATGCCTTACTAGTATAAGGATCCTTGATCAGTCTGTTAGCCCTAAACCTGTTTTCTGGAGTTTGTACAAAACTTCTCCAATGTGGGCTTTTTTTATATAATTAATTTACACTATGGATAGTATAACAATGATAATAGCCGGTATAGTTGGTCTGGCGATAGGGTTTGCAATTGCCAAGTTTATGGAAAAGGGCAAGGCTTCCAAGACCATAGCCAATGCAAAGCGTGAGGCCGCTAGAATTCTGAAAGAAGCCAACGTAGAAGGTGACAGTATTAAAAAAGACAAGATACTACAGGCAAAGGAAAAATTTTTAGAGCTCAAAGCGGAGCACGAAAAAGTAATTATAGGAAAGGATAAAAAAATTAACGAAGCTGAAAAACGAACGCGGGACAAGGAATCCCAAGTAAGTGGAGAGTTGTCGCGTAACAAGCAATTGAACGCCAACCTAGAAGGTAAGATCAAGGACCTTGAACACCGAAAGGAGTTTTACGAAAAGAAACAGGCAGAGCTAGAAAAGCTTCATAAAAGTCAAGTA
>CAJQMW010000227.1 GCA_905479535.1 uncultured Maribacter sp.
CATCAGACTCGGTAGGCACCACAATATGTTTGATCCTTTGAATTTTCTTTACCATGACCCTCGTTTTACCATATTCATGGTTTTTGGTAAAGTAAGATGTTACTCTTTTTTTAAGATTTTTGGCTTTTCCTACATATAAAATAGTGTCGTCAGCATCGTAAAACTGATATACTCCAGCACTGTTTGGCAAAGAACTTAGTTGCACCTGTATTGGAATTTGAGACATAAGAAAGGTCTAGAACCGTTTAAAATTTAGTTGAAATTACTTTCTTTTAGTAAGAAGAATAAGAATTTTTTAAATTTTTAACGCTAATATGAATCAGGGATCGATTAACCAAAGGATTCTGAAAATTCACGTTTTCTCAAATATCAATATGAAAAATTATTGAAAATTGCCTTTAGTGGAATACGATTTAAATATTCGAAAAAAAATAGCCAATAATTACAAAATCCTTAATTACTATTAAGTCTTTGAAAATCAATATTTTATTGTTTCAATGATTTAACTAAAATTTCCATATAAGTTAATTTTTTCAAAAAAATGTGCTTTTTATCGATAAAAATAGACCTTTCAAAGAAATTTAATATTTTTTTTACTTACATTTATCGAGAACAAAACGAATACTTATGGAAAGCTATGTTATTACCCTTGGAACATACCTGATTTTGATGTTATTTTTCAAAGTTTTCGTTGCCGTTTCTACAAAAGAGTAGCTTCATCTTTTTGTTTTTAAATGCTACTTCCCAATTATGCTGAAGAAGGATTTAAGAATCAAGTATACAAATCTTAGAAGTCTCCTCACCACCGCTAAAGTAGAATCCCAAAGTATTTCAATTGCCAATTCGCTTCTTGGTCTTCCGATTTGGGGCTATGAATTTTATCATATTTTTCTGCCCATACGTAAGAAAAATGAAATTGACACCATGACCATTTTGTCCGTTCTACAGGGCAAGGATAAAAATGTATTAGTTCCAAAAGTTAGTTCCAAAAATACGATGACCTCTTACCTTCTAACGGATAATACTAGGTTTGAGATGAGCAATTTAGGCGTTCCCGAGCCAATTGATGGTATTCAGGTAGAACCTAAACAGATTGATGTGGTGTTCTTACCTTTATTGGCATTTGACAAAAATGGGAATAGAGTAGGCTACGGAAAAGGATATTACGACCGGTTTTTAATGAATTGTAAGGCTGATGTTTTAAAAGTGGGGCTATCCTTATTTGAGGCCGAGGATTTAATCACAGACTTAAATGAAGATGATATTCCTATGGATTATTGCGTGACCCCCAATAATACTTATTCTTTTATGGATTCTTGAATCGTTTCCTCCTCTAAGTTCGAATCAGTGTGCTCCTCTTTCTTAAAAGCTTTTTTATTAAAAACCAATAGAATCCCGACACCCGTACTTATTGCGGTATCCGCAATATTAAAGACCGGTTCAAAAAACCGAAAATTGTCACCGCCAAAATAGGGCACCCAACCGGGCCAAGTTGTATCCACCAACGGAAAGTAAAGCATGTCCACCACCTTTCCATAGAATAATTTACCATAGGGCTCGTCAGAAAAAATGGTAGCCACCTCATTATAACTATCATTGAATATGAGTCCGTAAAAAACTGAATCCAAAATATTACCCAAGGCTCCGGCGAAAATTAAGGATACTGCCACAATCAAGGTCTTGGAGGCATTTTTCCTTATAACATCAAAAAGCCAATACCCAATACCACATATAGCGAATAGTCTAAATACGGTTAAGATGAGCTTACCTACTGCATCAGAAACCGGTAGAATATCGCTTAATTTAGCCCCCCACGCAGCTCCTTCGTTCTCTATAAAAAGAATTTTGAACCAATTAAAAACATCCACTGATTCCCCAAGAACAAAATGCGTCTTAATATAAATTTTGCTCCATTGGTCAATGAGTAAGATCAAAAAAATAAGTACGAGGGACTTCTTAATGTTCATGGGAATTTATCAAAGCGCAAAAATAGAAATATTATTCGGTTTTATGGAGCAAGATGTTTCCCGTAACCGTATTTAAAATATATTGAGCTGCACCTTTTGGTATTGGGTTTGCACTTACTTTGCCATACTTGCTGTTTGCAATAACAGTCGCTCCTTTTGAAACAACTGAAATATCACCACTTTGGGTCTTTACCGTAATATCTTCGGTAACGTTGATCAAGCTACAATCACCGTCCGACAGACTTATGTTCAAATTTTTAAAGGCTCCCTTGGCAATAACCCTGGCATTTGTCCCGTAAAGAAGAACATCTTTCCATTTTGGAACGGTTATATTTAGGGAAACGGAAATGACTTTGTGTGCGCTCAGTTTATCGTTCGGATGTCTAAAATTTGCTTGAAACCCTGCGCCGACCATAACCGTACCACCATTTTCCGAGACCATTAAATCTAAATCCTTACTATACTCTCCTTCAATTTGCGCCTCTACGATCATGTCAGTCTTATCATGTGTGGCTAAGTTGATTAGATAACAGTTGTCGGCATCGATTTGTATACGGCTGATTTTATCGTCCAGAACCGACTTCTTGATCAATTTTTGCGCGGCCCCCGACCATGTAAGAAGAAGTATGGTTAAAAAAAGTAATACTCTCACGATTACCTATTAAAAAACGCCCCTAAAGGCGTTTTGATTATGACTGCATATTTTTTGCCTCTATACTCAGCGTGGCATGCGGTACAAGTTTTAGACGCTCCTTGTTTATGAGCTTACCGGTAACCCTACATATACCATACGTTTTATTCTCAATTCTCAACAGGGCGTTCTTCAAATCCCTAATGAATTTTTCCTGCCTTATCGCCAATTGTGTATTTGCTTCCTTACTCATGGTCTCGGAACCT
>CAJQMW010000228.1 GCA_905479535.1 uncultured Maribacter sp.
AGGGGTGAGACTGATCAAACTAGTGCCTTTTGGAGTTATGGCAGTAATGGTTTTAGAGTCGTGATCAATAGCGGCAATTATGTCTTGGGTCAGCGAAGGATTTTCAGTTTTCAAGATTTTGAATGCTATTATCTGTTTAGCATCACTTAAGTATATGGAACTATCATCGTCTTTCTTACAGCCTATCGAAATAATAATCAGCACTAATATTCCCAGAAGCGATTTATTTATTTTCATGATCGTCAATTTTTATGGTTTTGTATGTTTTAATGGAAAAGCAATTCATAGGTTAACATTAAGGCATAAAAAACTGAAGGTTTTGGCTTCGGTTTTTGTAAAGGCTCTGGGCTATGGCTGTTCTACCATGCCTTTATCCATGGCCTCTTTTAACCTTTTATTGAACATAATCTTAAACTCCTCTTTTTTCTTGGGATCTGTGCTCAGGTCATACAATTTGTACTGATCCAGTAAATACTGTTTATCCGCTTCTGGGCCTTCCATCTTTTCGATCAATTCCAAATAGTTGGTAATGCCGGTGAACGGATTTTCCTCTTCCGTTTCAAGATTTCCAAAAACAGAACCTAAGATCTTGGCTTGTTCATCTAATAGGTTCATTTGTTTGGTGGTATCCATTTTAGATAAAATCTGCGCTTCCTTTTTAGCAACGTTTTCTTGTTTTGCTTGTCCTTGACATGCTATACACACTGATACAAGGCCTAAGGTCAATAGCGATTTGATAGTTTTCATAATTGCGTTTTTAGTATTTATTATCTTAATGAAACCACGCCCTAAAGGTTAACCTATTGAAGATAAAATATTGATCTTGTTCAAAATTGGACTTTTAAGTCACCATCAATACAAAGAAGACCCGCCCAAAATAGTACGGAACGGGTCTTATAAGATAGATTATACAAGAGATGTACTAGTGTTAAGTTAAGCCAAAACCTACGCATGATCCAATGCACCTTCTGCGGCATCCCTTCGTTAAAAAATAATTCCGTAGCTACGGCTATGCTCCCGCACGTGCGGGATTGCCCAGGCCTGCCACAAAATCCGCGATTGCCTTATGCGTCATTTCATCTTTAACTTAACACTAATTGGGCATGTCTACTTTTAAGACCTTATACCCCGTTTCACCCCAGGATTGTGAACTTAACCAAAAATTGTTTCCGTCATAAGCAATACCGTAAACGGAGTTCCCCGCTATTTTATAGGTTTCGACAGCTCTAAAATTCGGTGATGTCTGACATTTGTGAACCCTATTTCGCTCGGTCACATATAGAAACCCGTCTTGAAAGTCCAGTCCGTCTGGTTGAAAATCCAAGGGTATTGTTTGGAGTATTTCCCCAGGGGTCAAAGCTCCGTTGGACTTGTAGTAATATAAGGCACTAGAATTTGAACTTGAGGCCCAAAGATAGCCAGGTTCTACTGAGGCGATTCCCCTGATCCAAGGGCCTAATTCAATGGATGTATAATACAGTTCGTTTGATGCGTAAATATACGATTTGAACTTGGCAGATCCATTGTCGCTTTGGAACAATTGCCTTTGGGGAGTATTGGATTTTTCTATTTCTACTGCAAAGGCAGAATTTGTTGTAGGAATGACCTCGGCCACAGTTAAATTGTTAGGGTCAATTTTAAGTATTTCCCTGTCATTTTCTTCGTAACCTAAAATATATGTTCCATCAAAGGTAATATCGATATCCCTACCCCAGGGTACTTCTCCCTCATTGAGTATGGCTATATTTTTTATCCAGTTAGAAGCTTCACTGTCATTTTATCGCCTTCTATAATGTAATTGTTTATTGAAGAACCCACTTCTCCGCTACTCAGGGTAATCTGATTCCCGGTCACCGAAATATTAGTGGTCAGATCTCTTTTAAAGCCAAGTTCATCTTCGGCAAGAATAGCAATGGTATTGTCTTCATTGATATAGACATATTTTGCATTGTCGAGTACAAATTGCCCATTAGTTACTTCCCACTTTCCAAAAGCCGTTATTACCTCTGTTTCTACATTCTCACCTGGGTCTCCTTTAGGGCCTTGAATACCTTCAGGTCCTTGTGGACCCATTGCACCATCTAGACCATCTTCGGGATTACAGGAAGAAAAGATCAAAATAACGGTTAACAATAAAAATAATAGTTTTTGAGTGATTGAATTTTTCATAATAATTGAATTGATAGGGTTACTAAATAACACGAATGTCAGGGCCTCTTTTTTAGGACCATCATTTTATACGATGCTTTGTTAAGGATTATGAGGTGGGTTTTTTAGACTGAAATTATAGATAGGGTTACTGTTCTAGAACCCATCATAATGGTAATATTTTGGTCATCGTTCCACGAGTAAGTATATTTGATTTCATCAGGTAGCTCACAAGTTTTAGTGAGCGGGATTGTTGTACTAATAGCTCTAAGTTGGTCGTCTATAAAATTCAGGGTACTGATATTTTTTACTTCTTCGTCGTTGAAGTCCAGATAGTATTGAGCCAGACAATCACTGGCTATTATGCTCGGGGCCAGGTTTACATACCATTTGCCCAGTAATAGTTCTTGTGAACTTGCCCCTAGACGAGAAGCTTCCATTTCAGGGTTGTATTCTTTGCTGCAACTTAAAATGGTTGCCGCGATAAGGAGCATGAGCTTGACTTTCCAAATATTTTTTACTTTGAGCCTTATTTCTGAATATTGTTTTCATGATCTATTTGTTTAATATTTTTTTATGTTCCAAGTATATGATAGGTTAACACTGGCCTGTATTAATCTTCGCGTATACTTCTAATTTCTCCTGTTATCGGTGCCAGGCCAGTGGAATCTGGTTGTAAACCGCCGAAAAGCCATAACTCATCATTATAGGACAGTGCCGCATGATTTATCAGACCTTCCGATGCTGGCAATGGGCCATCATATTCTGTCCAATCCTCCATATTCTCGGAATACCAAAAATCGATATGGGTTTCTGAATAAGGGCCTGTTACACCACCGACTACCCACACTTTACCGTTATGTACCGTTGCGGTATGGGCATATCTTGGACTAAAGATTTCATCTGTGGACGTAATAAGGCTCCATGCTATACCATCGGTACTTTTCCATATTTCTTTGAGAGGACCCTCGGTGTTCCTGCCTCCAATGATGTAAATAGCATCGTTGAAAACAACAGCCTCGAATTCTTCCCTGTTGGAAAAGGCGTTATCGGTTTCTAGATTCCAATCAATACCATTCCTCGAGGATAGAACAATTACAGATTCATCAAAACCATCCCTGATTACATATAGTTTGTTGTTGAATACAAGGGTACTGTGAAATGCAGGGGCTTGGAGTGTGGGGCTTAGGGTGGTTACCATGGTCCAAGTCATACCATCGGCAGAAAAATATATTTCCCCTAAATGGGTGCCCGAATCGTCCACGCCGCCTATGAGCCACATTTTATTGTCATAGACGGTTAACGTATGTCCCTCGCGTTCACTAAATTGATCGCTAGTCACGGAAATCCAGTTTTTTCCGTTTTCACTGTTCCAGACATCACTGGATAAATTTGGGGTTGAATAGGCATTGACGCCTCCAACAGACCATACTTTACCATTGAATTCGACCATGGCGTTTTTCGCAAATCCGCCCATCTGATCTTCACTTGTTTGTACCGTAAAGGTCAACGATATATCTTCCGCTGGCAGGTCATCCGCTTTTGGAATGCTAGTTTCATTTGGAAGATCTGCATTTAATGGAATGGGCTCGTCTTTATCGCATGATGCAACAAATAGTGTAATTGATATGAGTGCTAAAGTTCTAATAGTTTTCATGATTTTAGTTTTAAGTATTTAAGCTTTCATAGGTTTGGAAATGAAAGGTTAACAACATGAAGAATGTTTTTTTATCGCGTGTGTTCCTAAAACATATAATTGTTACAAAACAAATTGGCACTAAGTAGTGGTAAGACTACAAACCTTTGTTTTTCAAGCTATTTAAGGAATAACATGATGATCTTTTTTCAAAAAATGCTAAATTAGCATAGCGCGGTGTTAACCTTATTTATTCCCATCCATAAAGTGAAAGAAGCAAAAACCGAAATTACGCTTGAAGAACTAAGAAAAGGTTCTGATAAGGCGCTGAAGCAGGTTTACGAAGAGAACCGTGACAAATTCTTGAATTTTGCGCGGAGGTATCATTTATCAGATGAGGAAAATATAGACGTATATCAAGATGCCTATATCATTTTCTATGATAATGTGATGAGCGGCAAAGTCGAAAGCTTTACCAGCAGTATTACAACCTATCTTTTTAGTATTGGCAAATACTTGATTTTTGACCGGATGAAAAAGAATAAAAAACAAATCAGCTCTAAATTTGATCTTTCCATTGTCGGGAAAGAAGATGAACT
>CAJQMW010000229.1 GCA_905479535.1 uncultured Maribacter sp.
ACGGGAAAAATATAAGTTGTTGTTGGAAATGTTGACGCCAGTGGTAAAAACATACCCGTCGGAAATGGGTATTGTTTCGGTCAACAATGGCGTACAGGTCTTAGGGGGATACGGCTTTTGTTCCGATTATATCTTACAGCAATATCTACGGGATATCAGAATTTCGGCTATTTATGAAGGTACTACGGGCATACAGTCCCAAGACCTTTTGGGAAGAAAGATTACGATGGAAAACGGGAAAGCCTTGCAATTACTTTCGGAAGAAATTAAAAATTGCATCAAAGAAAGTATGTCCTACGATGCATTAAAACCCTTAGCGGAAAAATTGGGCGGACAACTGGAACTGACCCAAAAAGTGTTGCAATCACTAATGGGCTATGCCATGAAGGGCGATTACCAACGGTTTTTGGCGGACGCAACGCCCTTTATGGAATTTTTCAGTACCATTATCATTGCTTGGCAATGGTTGGATATTGGTCGCACGGCACAGGAGGCACTGATATCCGGCACTTCAGATTTTAGTACGGAATTCTATGGGAACAAGTTGCTTGCCATGCAGTTCTATTTTAAATACGAACTTCCTAAAACCACGGGACTCGCAGAAATACTAATGGACAAGCAATCGTTGACAGTAAACACCGAAAAAGATGTATTTTCTTAGCCAAGAGCCAAGAGCCATCAACGAACAACGAACAACGAACAACCATCAACGAACAACGAACAACCATCAACGAACAACGAACAACGAGTTACCATTAACCGACAACCTACAACCTACAACCAAAAAAATGAGTATAAAATCAAAATTCGACCTAACTGGAAAAGTAGCCATTGTAACAGGTTCAAGTAAGGGAATAGGCCTATCCATAGCAAGAGGTCTTGCCGAGAACGGGGCCAAAGTGGTCATTAGTAGCAGAAAACAAGATGCCGTGGACGAAGTAGCCAAGGAGTTTAAAGAAGCTAGTCTGGAAGCAATAGGGATCGCATGTCATATTGGGGACGCTGAACAGCGTGAACAATTGGTTACTAAGACCATGGAAGCCTACGGACGAATAGATGTTTTGGTCAACAATGCGGCTATAAATCCGTTTTACGGACCCTTGGAATCGGCCGGGGAGGAAGTATTCGATAAAATCATGAACGTGAATGTAAAGGCGCCTTGGTTGTTATCCAATTTGGCACTGCCGCATATGAAGGCCAACGGTGGAAGCGTTATCAATATTTCTTCGGTAGAGGGTATCCACCCAGGGTTCCGATTGGGATTGTACAGCATGACGAAATCCGCTTTGATCATGCTTTCCAAGAACCAGGCCAAGGAATGGGGCCGCTACGGCATACGCTCCAATGTGGTGTGTCCGGGTTTGATAAAGACAAAATTCAGCGAAAGTCTTTGGTCGGACGAAAAATTGGTGGCGCAATATACGGGAGTTGTGCCCTTAAAAAGAGTGGCGGAACCGGACGAGATGGCGGGCATCGTCATGCTGTTGGCCTCCGATGCTGGTTCCTATATGACAGGTGGTGTTTATACTGCGGATGGAGGATATTTGATATCCGGCTAAAAAAAGAAACATGAATTTTGATTACAGTGAAAAATCGATAGCGCTTCAAGATAAACTGAAGCATTTTTTGGAGATGCATGTACATCCTGTGGAAAAGGAAGTGGAATCGTTCCATCAAAACCCGGAAAACAGGTGGAAACGCTGGCCTGGGCTAGAAGATTTAAAACAAAAAGCAAAGGATGCCGGATTATGGAATTTATTTTTACCTGCATCCTATGGGAATCTTAGTCCCGGTCTTACCAACTTGGAGTACGCTCCCTTGGCCGAAATCATGGGACGTATCCTATGGTCATCGGAAATTTTTAACTGTAGTGCTCCCGATACGGGAAACATGGAGGTGCTTGCCAAATATGGGACTTCAGAGCAGAAAAAAACATGGTTGACTCCCTTAATGAACGGCGAAATCCGCTCTGCCTTTTTAATGACCGAACCAGAGGTGGCTTCTTCGGACGCTACGAATATTGAAACTTCTATAGTTGCCGATGGAGATGAGTATGTCATCAATGGTAGAAAATGGTGGTCTTCTGGAGCAATGGACCCCAATTGTAAAATTGCCATTGTCATGGGCAAGACCGATTTTGATGCGTCAAGGCATTTACAGCAAAGTATGATTCTCGTGCCCATGAATACCCTTGGGCTTAAGATTGAAAGACACCTAAGCGTTTTCGGATATACCGATTCTCCGGAAGGTCATGCGGAAATTATTTTGGACAACGTCCGAGTCCCCAAGAGTAATCTCTTGTTGGGGGAGGGTAGAGGTTTTGAAATTGCGCAGGGCCGTTTGGGTCCCGGTCGTATTCATCATTGTATGCGACTGATCGGTATGGCGCAACGCTCACTGGAGATTATGTCCGAAAGAACGGTTCAGCGAAAGCCTTTTGGCAGGACCTTGGATACTTTTAGTAGCGTACGGCAAGATATTGCCCTATCGGCGTGTGAGATCGAGCAGACCCGCTTATTGGTGTTGTCGGCGGCCGATAAGATGGATAAGATGGGCAACAAAGAGGCGAAGGATTTAATCGCCATGATAAAAATAGTCGCCCCGAACATGGCTTTAAGGGTTATTGATAGGGCCATTCAAATTTTAGGTGGAAAAGGGGTAGGAAGTGACACGCCTTTGGCGCACTTTTTTGCCGCGGCACGTATGCTACGCCTGGCCGATGGGCCAGATGAGGTTCATATGAGTCAATTGGGAAAAAGCACGATTAAGAAGTATGTAAAAGATTCTGATGTCCAGTAAGAAAAACTTAAAACCGGTACGGGAAGGAGAAGAGCTTGATGAAGTTAGGCTGAAAAATTTTATGCTGGAACACGGTTTAATCACCCGACTGGATACCGAGTTGGAGGTGCATCAATTTACCAATGGCTATTCCAACCTCACCTACCTTTTACAAATTGGGGACAAGGAATACGTGTTACGCAGACCACCTTTTGCAGCACCAAAACGAGGGCATGATATGGGACGTGAATTCCGGGTGCTACAAGGATTAAATCCCGTTTACGATAAGAGTCCCAAAGTGCATGTTTTTAATGCCGACACTGCTATTATTGGAGGTTCTTTTTATATCATGGATAAGGTGGACGGTGAAATCCTAACCTATAAATCTGCCCTAAAAAAACAGGTTTCTCCCAAAGATTTTAAGACCATTTCCAATACATGGACCAATGCCTTTGTCGAGTTTCATAACATCGATTATGAAGCTGCGGGACTTTCGGAATTGGGACGACCGCAAGGGTATGTGGAACGTCAGGTTTCAAACTGGGGCAAGCAGTATTTAACTGCGGTAACCGATGAAGTGCCGGCGGCAAAAAAGGTAATGGCTTGGATGGAAGAGCATCAGCCAAAAGAATATGACCATACCATCATCCATAATGATTTTAAGTACGATAATGTGGTTTTCAAAGATGAAAGTTGGACGAAGATTTCCGCCGTGCTGGACTGGGAGATGTGTACCTTGGGAGACCCGTTGATGGATTTGGGAACCTCTTTGGGATACTGGACAACGGCCACCGACCCAGAATTCATGAAGCAAGGACTTCCTTCCCCCACGGTTATGGAAGGCAATCCTTCAAGAACAGAAATCGTACAGCAGTATGCTTTAAAAAGTGGTAGGAATATAGATAACCTTACCTTTTATTTTGCTTATGGACTTTTTAAAATTGCCGTAATCGCACAGCAAATCTATTATCGTTACAAGCATGGGCATACAAGTGACCCCAAGTTTGCCAATTTAAATCAGGCAGCCGCTTTATGCTGCAACACCGCTTGGCAAGCCATTCAGAAAAATAAAATAGATAATTTGTACTAACGATGGATAAGCAGTCATATTTGAACATTAATCCGGACCAAGTATCGGACTTTGCGAAAAAGGCATCCGACCTACCTGTGGTGATGTTGAATCTGGTAAAATACAAAGCACTTGTTCCCGAAAGCGGAATGACGGGAAAGGAAGCTTATAAAGAATATATGCGGAAGGCCATGCCGTTTTTTCAAAAGGCGAACGCCGAGGTCCTGTTCTACGGCTCTCCAAAACATATGTTGATAGGTCCGGAAGACGAGTCCCTTTGGGACGATGTCCTTTTGGTGAAGTATAATGCTGTTTCCGATTTTATGACCATGGTAAAGGCCGAGGGATATCCCGCGTATCTGCGTGCTCAGGCATTGGAAGATTCGAGATTGATACATTGTGAACCCAATTAGTGCTAAAATAGCAAGACAATAATTGAAAGAATAATGAACTTGAAAGATAAGGTAGTAGTGATTACAGGTGCTGGCAGCGGAATAGGAGCGGCCACGGCTAAGCTTTTCGGAAAACATAAGGCTATCGTCATTGTTTCCGATATCAATTTGGAAAGCGCGGAAAACGTAGCCGGTGAAATTCAAAAGGAAGGTGGAAAAGCTTCTGCTTTGGAAACGGATGTGACAGACTTACAGCAGGTAGAGAAACTTTTACATACCGTAGTTGATAAATATGATCATCTTGATGTGATGGTGAACAATGCAGGGATAGGTGGTAAACACCAAGCGAAGACGGCGGACCATACAATGGAAGATTGGCATAATGTAATTGCAGTGAACCAAACCGGGGTATTCTATTGCATGAAACTTGCCATACAACAGATGATGAAACAAGGCTATGGCAAC
>CAJQMW010000230.1 GCA_905479535.1 uncultured Maribacter sp.
CTTCAAATATTCAACAACAAAAAAAAATTTTGAAATTTTTCAGGAGTTTTTAACGTTTGGTTGTTTTATATATGAATTTAACGATTTACAAATTTAAGGACAATGAAAAACCTCATTAAAATTTTCAGCTTTTTACTACTGGTATCTTCTCTATTAAACACCTCCTGTAGAAAGGAGGAATCCTTGTCTCTAGGTGTGCAACCGGACCAAAGTATTACTGCTGATTCCAATGTGGCAAGACTTTTGGCCCAAACCACAATGAACGATGGCTCTGTTGACAATATTATAGACCAGGCCAACTGTTTTACTGTGGAACTTCCGGTAAACCTAATTGTGAACGGGATGGAAATCACCATACAGGCCCTAGATGATTACGACACTATTGAGAACATGTTTGAAGAGAACGATGATGACGAGGATACGTTGGAGATAGTTTTTCCTATTTCCATAGAACTTTCAAATTATATTACGATCAGCGTTTCCGATGCCGATCAACTGGAAAACATTAAAAATGATTGTGCCGGTGAAAATGAGGAAGACGATGATATTGAGTGTGTAGACATCCAATATCCATTAGAATTATCCATCTTCAACTCCAATACGGAACTATTTGATTCTGTTTCCTTGGAAAACGATGAAAATCTTTATGACTTTATTGAAGTTTTGGACGACAACGATGTTGTTAACTTAGAATTCCCAATTACATTAGTTTTGACAGACGGCGTTGAAATTGAAATTAACGACCTAAGCGAGTTAGAAACTGCCCTTGAAAATCTTAAGGACAGTTGTGATGAGGATGACGACTATGATTATGACGATGACGATTGTGATGATTGCACCGTAGAACAGCTGGAACAAGTATTGGTGGGATGTGACGACTGGAGGGTGAACAAATTTGCTCTTGATGGTGAGAATATTAAAAGTCAGTATGATGCGTTGTCATTCATCTTTCAAGAAGATGGGAATATGGCGGCAGCTTCGGATACGGAAACCTTCCCTGGAACTTGGTCTGCCACCGGTAGTGGAAATGACATTATTGTTACAATTGAAATTATTGGCCTTGACAATTTCAACTTAACATGGAATCTCAACAGAATATTGGAAACGCCGGGAGTGAACAAGGTTACCATCCGTTTAGATAAGGATAACGTAATTCGGTTTCAAGATGTTTGTAACTAAAATGGAGAATCACCCAAATATCCGATACCAGCGTTGAATTAAGTGAAATGGGGGCAGGCGACGACTCCTTCATACTTCAAAAACAATAGTATTCCCCAACTCTATTTTTTATTAGGACTGACCCTTGTTTGTGAAAAACTTCACGGACAAGGGTCTTTTTTTATGTGGAATTATGATGACCAACTTCCCATAGTCGATAATCCCAAAGTTTCAACTAGCGAAATTTTATAATCCTATAAGTCAGCATATTGCATTTGAAGTAGGAAATTATATGCGGTATTTTCCGTTATCGAAAATATTTGTACTTTATCGTTAGGGGTCAGGATATTTTACCCCCGGAATGTTTTATCCGTACAAACCCAAGCTTAACTAAGTATGAAACTCACTACTTTAATTATTGACGATTCAAAAATGCAAGAACTACTAACCCTTAAAATGGTTAATGAGAATGCAAACCTTTCCTGTGTAGGCACCTATAACAATCCTAAAGAAGGATTGCAAGCTGCAAATACACTTAGGCCGGACATAATCATCCTAGATGTTGAAATGCCAGAATTGGATGGTTTTGGGGTTCTTGAAAGTCTAAACCATGACTGCCAAGTAATTTTATATTCCACACGCTCGGAATTTGCCTTTAGTGCTTTTCAATACAACCAGGTTAAGGACTATCTTACCAAGCCCATGAAGAAACCACGTTTTGAAAAAGCAGTGGTTAAAGTTTTACAACACAAGTTGAGGAACCAGAAGAAAGAATTGAATTTGGGCACGTACAGATATTCCGAAAGACTTTCCTTGGCAAGTTAAAAGCACTTTTCTCTATTTACGATGATTTTAATAAAACAAAGACAAATCTACTAACTGAAAAGAAAAAGGTTTCCCGATTCCTGAGGAAACCTTTAGACTTTAAGGTAAGGACACTGCTTATAGTTCCTAGGATTTTTGCAGACTTGCAGTTTGATGTTTCTTAAGGGTCCAAAAAGTCATTCCCTATCTTTATTAAATTTTTTACTGTAGTAAAAATATATGACTATCGGATAGTTTGCACATGAAGTCAATTTTTAAGTTTTGTAAAAAAACACCACCCTCCATCCCTCCTTTCTAGGAGGGAAGAAATCGTTTCCCCTCTAAAAAGAGGGTATTAAGGGGTGTGTAGGCCTACATTTAGTCGTAAATCGTATAATCCGGAAAAAAAAAGAGGATAACTTGATTGACGTGCCGACCACAAAAAAAGGCTATGTAACAAATCCGATAGTCATATAAAAATACTTCAAGTACACTACACTTATGTATCCTATCGGGCAAAAATATTGAACCAATCGATAGTTTTTAACGCATTTGGGCATTAACCTTATTTCCTTAAAAAGAGACCTTATCAATCCAACTTATCGGTCAACGCCAAAAAGACCTTTTTTGGATTTTTACCTTCATAAAGGATGTCATAAACGGCATCGATAATTGGAGTCTTTACTTTCTTTTTAAAATTTTCTTTGATGATGTACGCACTTTTGGCGGCATAATATCCTTCGGCAATCATGCTCATTTCCATTTGTGCGCTTTTCACCGTGTACCCCTTTCCTATCATATTACCGAACATTCGGTTACGGCTAAAGATAGAGTAGCCGGTAACCAGTAAATCACCTAGATACGCAGATTTATTAATGTTACGGTCTATGTTATGAATGCGTTTGGTGTACCGTTTCATTTCCCTGATCGCATTGCTCATCAGAACACTTTGAAAATTATCCCCGTAACCCAGACCATGGGCTATACCTGCAGCTATGGCATAAATGTTCTTCAGCATGGCCGCATATTCGGTACCAATGATATCCTTGCTGATGTTGGTTTTTATGTAGTTACTGGAAAGATTTTTGGCCACGAATTCCGCCTTTTCTTTATCGGCACAGGCAATGGTCAAATAGGAAAGTCGCTCCATGGCAACCTCTTCCGCATGGCAAGGGCCCGTAATGACGCCAATATGCTCAAAAGGTATTTTATAGGTTTCATGAAAGTGTTCCCCAACAATCAAACCGGTTTCCGGCACTATACCCTTTATGGCCGAAAAAACGATTTTATCCTTGATTGAAGCCGTAAGTTTTTCCAATTCCCCTACGAGAAACGCCGATGGAATGGCAAATATCAAAATGTCGGCACTATTTACCGCTTCGTTTATATCATCGGTTAGAAAAAGTTGTTCCGTTTTAAATTCGACAGAGGTAAGATAATTAGGGTTATGCTTTTGAATTTTGATATAGCCTATGGCATCGGAATTACGCATGTACCAACCTACTTTTTCTTGATTGCTGGTCAACATTTTCACAATCGCCGTGGCCCAACTACCACCTCCTAAAACTGCAAATTTTAAATCGCTCATTATTTATTAAATATAGTAGTTCAAAATTACCAAATAAATAATAGCCTATTAGTCGTTATTAATCAGAACTATAAAATATATGCCCTTTACTTTCTTTAGATTACTGAATCAAGAAACCAAAGATTTCGAAGAAGATGAGGAAGTATGTAATATACCGAGAGATGAAGCCCTAAATACGCGGATATTGAGATATTATTTTTATACTACCGTAAAACCTTAAAATGGTCCAATTTTATATCATCCAATCCTTTGTCGTCAAAAGGGTACTCCAAATCGTCTTGAATGTTGTACAAGGAAATCAGTATAAATTCTGTTAGGATAACCACAAAATAAACGGCCAAGTGGTTATAATTTTTACCAATATTAAATATAATCGTAGGGGCATAAATAAGCGGAAAGATGTAAATGAATACTTTACAATAGGCCTTTAAGCTCACAGGTGTCCTATGTACATGAATACCATTTAAATTATCTATTGCTTCGTGAAGATCACATAGGTACTTGAACAACTTGTCTTTTAGGCTTTTTGGAATGGTCTCTCGCCTGTCCAATATAAAACCGTAAATTTTATCGATCTCCTCATCAAGGTACGTGATATTACCCTCATGGGTCTTAAGATGTTTAATGGTTTTGTCCTCTATGTTCTGTAACAACTGTTTAACAACAGTTTCCTCTTCTGTAAGTAAGCCACTTGTAGTGATAAAATAGTAAAGTGTTTTCATTGCACTCCTATATTGGCTTAAATGTTCCAAGGCTTTTTCCCGTCTCCTAAAAGATCCTCTAATGGTAAAAACCAGTGGAAAAATAATGGCGATACTTAAGAGCGTTAAATCAACATTAAAAAAAATAGTATAGTGATAGCAAACAAAAACAGAAACCACTGATATGATCACTACCCACAGTGTTCTAAAATTTAAAGAAGAGAGATAGAGTTTAATAATTTAATTTTTAATACTTTACGGGTAAAGTTAATCGAAAATGGGAAAGATACAAACAAATCTGGGTCTGCTTATCTTAGGTGTTTTTATATCTATTTCTTGTTTTAGCCAAAAAGAGGACAAAAGCAAAAAATTAGGTAAAGTCTCAAAATTATTTAGGACCTCGACCATTCTTCCTGTCCACATGTCCTATAGCAATAGAGATCTAAAAAAACTTACCAACGATAGCACGTACATCAACATTGATCTTACCTATTTGGAGGATAGTGATACCCTTAGAACATTGCCCGTTAGGGTAAGGGCCAGGGGAAATTTTAGACGTAAAAACTGCTATTTTTCACCGGTAAAAATGAAAATTAAAAAGGACAACGCAAAAGGCACGTTGTTCAAAGGAAATAAAGAACTGAAGTTGGTTCTTCCATGTTTGAAAGAGAGCAATACCAATGATAATGTTATAAAGGAACTGTTAGCGTACAAGCTCTATGAAACCGTTTCCCCCTACCACTTTAAGACGAGACTGCTAGACTTAACCCTGAATGAACAAAAAGGCAAAAAGATACAAGAACATAAAATTAAGGCATTTTTTATAGAGGATATAGATGAGTTGGAAGATCGTTTTGGGGGAAAGAAGTTAAAAAGGAATGTACATCCTCTGCAACAGGACTCATTGAATTCTGTTCGTAATGCATTTTTTCAGTACATGATCGGGAATACCGATTTTTCCACGGGATACCAACATAACCAGAAGATTCTATTTTTAAATGGTTCGTCCATACCCATTCCTTACGATTTTGATATGTCCGGGTTGTGCAACACAAGCTATTCTGTTGTTTCCCAAATTGATGGATTGGTATTGCCTCTGGAGAAAGTTACGGATCGTTTGTACAGAGGATTTAAAAGATCCGATGCTACGATGCAATCTATACGGAATGAATTTTTAGAAAATCAATCAAAAATGATCGCTATTTTGGAGGCCCACAGGGCGTACTTTGAAAACGCTAAAGAATATGAAAAATGTAAAAAATATATTTTAGAATTCTTTATTCTAATTCAGGCACCCGCAACTTTTAAATCGGAAATTTTAGATAAGCGAAGGGTAAAATAGCCCGTATTATTTATCAAATAATTCGGTCAGCGGTTTTCCCTGTGATGCACTTGGTAAAGGAATGTTAAGTAACATAGAGATGGTTGGTGCTATGTCTATTGGATTTACCGCTCTAACAGATTCTCCTTGGGAAATTCCTGCGCCCATCCAAACCATAGGTACTTGAGTGTCATAGGTATATCCTGATCCATGTACGGTGCCATTAACATTTTCAACATCAATATTCGGATTAGGGTGTATAATGGTTCCGGAAGTATAGGTTACCAGAACATCCCCCGATCTTTTTATATGGTACCCGTTCTGAATGGTTTTTCGCAAACCTTCTTCGTAGACATGGGTTTGTAAGTCTTCCGCGGTAAGCGCCAAGGAAACCTCTGGTAGTGTCGTTAAGAAATCCGAAGCCTCTTTTTGCACTAGAGGCAATGTCAATTTATTCTTGTCAATAGTGGTCTTGTTTAGAAATAGATTGTTCCCATTTACGGTACTTACCCACGAATCATCCCCGTATTTACTATCCAAAAAGGCTTCTAATTTCCTTGCGTCCCCGGTAGTGCGGGCAATGGCAGCATCCAGCTTATTTTCCTTTAAAAAAGAAACGTTCTGTATGGCCCCGTGATCGGAGGTAAGAAACAGGGTATAATTGCCTTTTCCCACCTCAGCATCAAGTGTGTCAAAAAGCAGAGCTAAATCCTTGTCCAATCTAAGATAAATATCCTCCATTTCTTTAGATTGTGGTCCAAAGGTGTGGCCAATAACATCAGGTACGGAATAACTTATATTCAAAAAATCAGTATTCTCATCCATACCCAATTTCTCTTCTTTCAAAGCGGTAATAGCAAATTCTGTAAGTAACGTATTTCCTTTTGGCGAAACCCACAACAACTGAAACTCTGTCCCTTTCGCTCTAGAGACTTCTCTCATAGTCTTAAAATCATAAGGGAATGTTGGGCTCGTTTTTCCACTCAAGGCAGGTTCAAATGAATTGTCGTCGGATGCACTGGCGGTATAGGTTTCTATTGGATACAAAGTATTCCAGGTTTCATTCAA
>CAJQMW010000231.1 GCA_905479535.1 uncultured Maribacter sp.
TCGGGTGCAACCACAACAACATCACCAATTTTCTTCATGTAGGATATCAGTGCGCGGAGACCCGGAGCGGTAATTCCATCGTCATTGGTGACCAATATTAAAGGTTTTCCCATAGTATATACTTATTGTGGTAAAAATACGTTTTTAAATAGGATCTTCAGATTGGTCCGTTTAACAAAAAATTAATTCCATATGCCTTTATTGGCATGGTTTTTTCTTTATCTTAGGGAATTCTGACGTAGTGGAACGTCAAGATAATATGCAAATTCTAGGATTTTGAAGAAGAAAAAAAAAGAAAATTTTATGAAAAGAAATTTAGCCTATTTCTTAGTTGTAATGCTTGTGGCCGTTGCCTCATGTAGCTTCACCAATAAGTCTTTTGAGAACGATGATAAGGATAAACTACTCCTTGATTTGATAACGTATGTTTTGGAAAAGGGGCACTATGAGCCAAAGGATATCGATGATGATTTTTCCGTAAGCGTATTTGAAGATTTCATAGATGTCATCGATCCTACTAAAAGATATTTCATCGCGTTGGATATCGCTGAATTCGAACAATACAAATTTCAGATAGACGACCAGATAAAAAATACCGATATCACATTCTTTAATGCGGTCCATGAGCGTCTGGTACGGCGAATGGAGGATGCCAAGGAAATTTATAAGGATGTCCTACAGCAGCCTTTTGATTATAATCAGAATGAAAGTATCAGTATAGAATATGACAAAGAGTTGTTTGCAGCCAATGAATCCGAGCTAAAGGAACGCTGGAGAAAGCAGTTAAAATATGCCACATTGGGGACTTATGATTCCAAAATTACCCATATGGATAAAGGTGCCGATGCGGTTACCGATGACCATGACCATAATGCTCATTCCCTTGAAGAAGCGGAAATGGAATCCAGAAAATCCACCGAGGCTACCCTAGATGAGTTTTTTGAATTCGTTGACGGTTTGGAACGGAAGGATTGGTTCGTGCAGTATATCAATACCATAGTGGATGAGTTTGACCCCCATACCTTTTACTTTGCACCAGATGAGAAGGAAAGATTCGATATGAACATGTCAGGTAAATTCGAAGGTATTGGTGCGCGTTTGCAGAAGAAACCCGAAGGAGCTAAAATTGTAGAAATCATTTCTGGTGGGCCCGTATGGAGAGATCAGACCTTAGAAGTAGGGGATGAAATTATAAAAGTGGGTCAAAGCGGGGAAGAGCCCATTAATATTGTTGGTATGCGTTTGGACGATGCTATAAAATTGATAAAAGGGGCACAAGGTACGGTTGTAGATTTGACCGTACGAAAAGTAGATGGTTCTTTACAGGAAGTTTCTTTAACGAGAGACGTTGTAGAATTGGAGGAATCCTATGCAAAATCTGCCAATATCATTAAAGGAAATCAACAGTTTGGATTGATTAATCTCCCTAAATTTTATGTAGACTTTGAGGATTATAGTGAACGAAATGCGGCATCTGATGTTGCCAAGGAAGTAGAACGATTGAAGCAAGAAGGTGCAGAAGGTTTGATTTTAGACTTAAGGGACAATGGGGGAGGGTCCCTAAAAACCGTTGTAGAAATGGCCGGATTGTTCATAAAAGACGGACCTATTGTACAAGTGCGTTCCAGTGGTAAAGGCAAGGATGTGTACGATGATAAGGATGAAAGAGTACAATGGGACGGCCCATTGGTAATCCTTGTGAACGAACTATCCGCATCGGCATCCGAGATTTTAGCGGCGGCCATGCAGGATTATAAGAGGGCAATAGTTATTGGAAGTAAGCAGACTTTTGGAAAAGGAACTGTGCAGAATGTGATTCCTTTGGATAACATCGTGCGTAGTAATGAACATGGTGATTTAGGAGCAATTAAGTTAACCACCCAGAAATTTTATCGAATTAATGGAGGTTCTACTCAATTGGAAGGGGTTAAGAGCGATGTAGTGGTACCGGACAAGTACAGTTATATCGACCTTGGGGAACGTGATCAGTCTAACCCTTTAAAATGGGATAAAATAACTCCTGCAGACTATAAGATATGGGACGGATACATAGATTACGATCAAACGATTGCTAATAGTAAAAAAAGAATGGAAGCCAATCCTCAGATTAAACTAATAGAGGAGAATGCAAAGTGGTTAAAAGGTGAGCAGGATGAGACTGAGATTTCATTAAATTATACAACGTACAAGGAGGAGAAAGTAAAGGATAAAGAGCAGTCCGACTATTTTAAAACCCTTTCGGACTATGATTCTAAACTTACGTTTAAGTCCTTACGATATGAGGAGGAGCTTTTTACAAAAGATTCTGTGCTAAGGGAAAAGAGAAACCGATGGCATACCAATTTAGCTAGGGACGTTTATGTGGAAGAAGCGGTTAACGTACTTCAGGACTTGAAATTGAACAATATCAAGAATGGTAAATTAGCCAGCGTAAAGGATTAAAATATTAATAAAAGGCACAAAAAAACCGCTCCAAGAGCGGTTTTTTTGTGCCTTTTATTTTAGTTTTTCAGCATGTAATTTTCTCAATTTCGCTAGTTTAGGATTTATCACCCCTTGGCAATATCCTTGAGACTGATTGTTCTTGTAATAGTCTTGATGGTATTCCTCAGCATCATAAAAAATACCTAAGGGGCTAAGTTCCGTTACGATAGGGTTGTCGTAATATTCACCCATTTCCTTCAATACCGTTTTAGCGGTTTTCCGTTGATTGTCATCATGATAGTAAATCGCAGATCGGTACTGTGTGCCCACATCCGCTCCTTGCCTATTTAAAGTGGTAGGGTCATGAGTGGTCATGAAAACCCTAAGAATATCCGCGTAGTCGATTACCGCAGCATCAAATGTGATTTGAATAACTTCTGCATGACCAGTGAGGCCGGAACAAATTTCACGATAAGTCGGTCTGCCCGGTGCTGTTCCTCCTGTATACCCAGAAATGACAGATGAAACACCCTTTAATTCCTGAAATACTGCTTCAGTACACCAGAAGCATCCTCCGCCCATTGTGGCAAGTGTCATATTTGAATTATCCATGCTGTTCCTCCTTCGTAATTTTCATAGATGCCGAGTTGATACAATAGCGCAATCCGCTTGGTTCCGGACCATCCGGAAAAACATGTCCTAAATGCGCATCACACGTGTTACACATCACCTCTACCCTTACCATTCCAAATGAACTGTCCTTACTGTATTTAATAGCGTTTTTTTGGATGGGTTGCGTAAAACTTGGCCATCCCGTTCCTGATTCAAATTTAATCGTCGAATCAAATAAGGGCGTACCACAACAGATACATTCATATTTTCCGGCGTCATGCACACTGCAAAGTGCACCCGTGTGAGGTGCTTCCGTGCCTTTTTTTCT
>CAJQMW010000232.1 GCA_905479535.1 uncultured Maribacter sp.
TCCAAGCTAGTTCCCGGTAAAACACCTGTTTGATTTAGTCCGGTCACACTCAATCTATAGTCCATTCTTTCGTCTGCATCCCCTATAGAAAAATTATTGATACGTGTAATTCCTGTATTGAAAAAATTGTCAATACCATTATTAGGAACAGCGGTTAGCGCCCCTCTTTGGTTTGTTATGGGTAGATTTTCTACTATCTGACCAGCAATTCTAGGCCCCCAATCGCTTCCTCCACCAGAATTATATTGACCGTTAGATCCGGAAGCATATTCACTTTGATAATCAGGCGTCCTGAATAAGTTATCAAATCTTGTAGATGAATTAAAGTTCACTGTTGCACCACGACCGGCTTTACCCTTTTTTGTAGTAACAATAATAGCACCACTTGCAGCTCTAGAACCATATAATGCGGTCGCTGCAGCACCTTTTAAAACGTTAATAGACTCTACATCATCTGGGTTAATAGCCGAAGCACCATTTGCAAAATCCCTGTTTCCAGTAATTCTACCACCGGTTCCGGCAGTTTGTGAATCGTTAATTAAAACACCGTCCACAACCCATAATGGATTGTTGTTGCCCGATAAAGAAGATACTCCACGAATGATGATTTTTGAAGATCCACCAAGGTTACCCCCAGAATTTGTAATCTGGACACCAGTAACTTTACCTTGTAATGAGTTAACTATATTGGTCTCTCTTGCTTTGGTAAGATCATCACCACTAACAACATCCGTACCGTAACCAAGTGTTCTTACATCCTTGGAAATACCTAGGGCGGTAACAACCACTTCATCCAATGCCTGCGCATCTTCCTCCATCTGAACATCGATAGTATTGGAAGCACCCACATTTCTAGTTACCGTTTTTTGACCAATATAAGAGAATCTCAAGGTCTGCCCTTGGGCAACATTAATGGAGTAATTTCCATCAAAATCTGTTTGCGTACCATTTGTAGTACCAACCTCAACAATGGATACCCCTGGGAGAGGCAAACCACTTTGGTCGGTAACAGTACCTGAAATTGTTTTTTCCTGTGCGTAGGAAAATGAGATGAACAACACCAACAAGGGTGTTAGCATCCATGTACACTTCTGTTTCATAGAATTAATTTTTTGAATTAGCTTACATTAAAAGTCTTAAAAATTCCTTAATTATCCAAGGAATAACCTACACCTGATGATATTACTGTTAAAAAAGAACCGCTTATTATCATAATAACATGTATTCCTTTTTTTTGTTAGTTTATTTTTATTTTTTTAACAATTTAAAATCATTTTAAAATCATAAAAAATTCTAATGTTAGCTACTTATCGCCATTTTTTTGATGAAGTGGGTACAGATGAAGCCGGGAGAGGTTGTCTTGCTGGCCCGGTTACCGCAGCTGCGGTTCAATTTCCCAAAGATTTTAGGAATGATATGTTAAATGATTCCAAGCTGCTCACAGAAAACAAGAGGCTTTATCTGAAACCTATCATAGAGTTGGAAAGCCAGTCTTTCGCCATAGCACATGTGAATCCGGTTGAAATTGATGAAATCAACATTTTGAATGCATCGTTCCTTGCCATGCATCGTGCTATTGGACAGCTAAGAGAAGTTCCTCCTTTTATTATAGTTGACGGCAACCGCTTTAATCCTTATAAGGACATCCCCCATGAATGCATTATAAAAGGAGATTCCAAATACATGAGCATTGCCGCGGCATCCGTTCTAGCGAAGACCTATAGAGATAAATATATGGAACGATTGCACGAAGAATATCCCATGTACAATTGGAAAAAAAATAAGGGGTATCCTACCAAAGAACATAGGGCCGCCATTAAAAAGTATGGCATTACTAAATACCAT
The DNA here is from genome assembly GCA_905479535.1 of uncultured Maribacter sp. GTDB lineage: Bacteria > Bacteroidota > Bacteroidia > Flavobacteriales > Flavobacteriaceae > Maribacter. Next base: position 1,846 of record CAJQMW010000232.1, read on the forward strand.
AGAAAAACTTTTAAGCTACTGCCTGATCAACTTACGCTGGAATTATAAAAATCATAAATTTGCCCAAACCCAATTCCATGAAAGCCAAATTACTTTTTTTGAGCGCCATACTTCTTATTGCCGGCTGCACTACGAAAAAAGAACAGAACGCTTCGCTCTTGACTTTCGTTCCAGATGGCACTGCCATCATTCTTAAAATAAATGATTTAAATTCCTTCAAGGCAGAAATAGAGGAAAATGAGGTGCTTTCTAAGCTGAAAACCCTGGATTTGACAAAGAGAATTTCTTCCAGACTACAACCTTTAGAATACGTTCATGGGGAATCAACAGGACTACTTTCTATCTCACAAAGAAATTCAAACGACTTTAATTTTACGTACATCTCATCCGATACCCTGCCCCTTGTAAACCTGAATAGTGCACAGAACAAAACTCATGAAATCCTTTCATACAAAGATTGTGAGATAGAAAAATATCAAATTCAAGAGGATGTATTCTATACCGCTAAATTTGCTCAAGTACAATTGTTTAGCACTTCTCAAAGAATTATAGAAAATATAATTTCCGATTCCGACGAAAAAAAATTGAATCCCACTTTAAAAAAGCTTTATGAAGTTTCTAACTCCAACAAACTTGCCCACCTATGGATAAATTTGAACAAGAGTGATGGCCTGTTGAAAAACCTCTTGGGAACAAATAAGGAGGTAGAGGTTTCAAATTATGCGGATTGGGTTTCACTGGACATAGACCTTGGTGAGGAGGGAATATTTCTAGACGGAATTACCATTGCTAAAGACAGCACCAACAACTTTCTTGGGCTATTCTCAAAAACAAGGCCCCTTTCCACTACAACGACACAACTGGCTCCAGGGAATCTAAGCTCGTACATATCCTATACCTTTAACGACTATAAATCCTTTGCCCAAAATCAAATGGAATTTTTAAAGGTCGATACTGCGATGGACTCCCTGTTAGATACGGTGGAAGAAATAGGGTTGGCAAGAATTGGGGCTCAAGAGGTAATATTTCTTAAAACTTTTGGAACCGCAAACATTACGGACTATCTGAAGAGTATTCAGACTAATTCCATTGAGTTTCAAGGTGGTGAAATTTTGGAGTTGGGCCAAACCAATTTTCTAAACGATTGCCTTAACCCTTTGATTACAAATTTTACCACTAGGTATAGCTCCGTTCTTGAAGACACCTTCATCTTTTCGGAAGATAGAGAGGCGCTAGAAAGAATTATCGCCCAAAACAAAAGTGGTAAGACATTCGAAAAAACAACGCTTTACAAGAATGCCAAAGAGGTCACGACCCAAGAATCAACCATTTTTTCATTGGCCGATGCCAACGGGTTTGAAAACAACCTAAGAAACGATGGTTGGGAAGAAATCGCCAAAGAAATTGGGCAACTAGATTTTTCGGATTATCTATTCGGGTCTCAGCTAATAGCAGAAACCGACTTCTTCCATGCCAGTTATTTTATCAAGAAGAATTCTAACACAACCGCTATTAGGGGAGTAACATCTCTGTATGACGTTCAATTGGATGCCGACATCGCCTTAAATCCTCAATTCGTTACCAATCATCGAACCAAAAGGAAGGAAATTGTGGTTCAAGATATAAATAATGCGCTATACCTAATTTCGACAAAAGGTAAAATACTATGGAAAAAACAGCTGGATGGTTCTATTCAGGGAAAAATCCATCAAGTGGATATTTATAAGAACGGGAAGCTGCAGCTGGCATTCACCACCAACAATCAA
>CAJQMW010000233.1 GCA_905479535.1 uncultured Maribacter sp.
AATAGAACCAAATCCCGAAGATATAGGCAGAAAAGAATAAAACGGCCCTAAAAGAAACATAACTGGCCGCAAACACCGCTAAAAAATTTAGAACAAAATAAGTGGTCAGTTTAAAACGTTGGCTCACCAACCGGTCCAACATACTTTTTCTGGGCTTGTTGATAAGATCTTTTTCAGCATCGTAAAAATTATTGATGATATAGCCCGATGCAATGACCAACGCAGAAGCAAGAACGATTACAAATAGATTAATATCGAGCACCACTCCACGAAGCGATAAATTTGGGGCCAGGATATAAATTGAGGCTAAATATTGCGCAAGAACGATTACCAAAACATTGTATCCCCGCACCACCGAAAACAGACTCAATACCTTTAGAAGCAGGAGTTTGTTTTTTCTACTAAGCATTTTTGATTGTTTAGAAGTTGTAAACCACTTCTAATTGGTAGTCCTTTAGTGCCGTTCTTGCCTTATCTATATCTTCTGTAAACCCAAGGATATAGCCGCCACCGCCAGAGCCACATAATTTAAGATAGTAGTCATTGGAATCTATCCCCTGCTTCCAAAGATTATGGAATTTTGCAGGAATCATAGGCTTAAAATTATCCAGGACTACATGCGAAAGTTGTTTTAGATTTCCGAAAAGGGACTTCACATTACCATTTACAAAATCCTCCACACAAGCGTCCGTATGTTTTATAAACTGGTTCTTAAGCATCTTTCTAAAACCCTCATTCTTCATCTGCTCCATAAAAATTTGGACCATAGGTGCTGTCTCGCCAGTAGAACCGCTGTCCAATAAAAACACGGCACCTTTGCCCTCTGTATTTTGAGAGGGAATACTGGCAGATTCAATATTATCTTTAGAATTGATAAGTATGGGCAAACTCAAATAACTGTTTAAGGGATCCAAGCCTGATGATTTTCCATGGAAGAAGGACTCCATCTTTCCGAAAATCAGTTTCAACTTCAAAAGTTTTGCTCGGGTAAGGTTTTCCAAAACCGTTATTTTGTTCTTTGCATACTTATCATAAATAGCGGCAACGAGCGCACCACTACTTCCAACGCCGTACCCCTGTGGAATGGAGCTATCAAAGTACATTCCTTCAGAAACATCCTTTTTTAGGGCCTCTAAATCAAACGAAACCAATTTTGGATTTTCTTTGGCAATCTTATCTAAGTAGGTAGTGAACTGTTTAAGGCTAACGTTGGATTTTTTTGCCTCTTCCGATAAGGAGTCATCAGTCTTCAAGGCACCTTTAAAAAAATTGTAAGGAATAGAAAGGCCCTTGGAATCCTTGATAATCCCATACTCTCCAAAAAGGAGGATTTTAGAGTAAAATAATGGTCCTTTCATTCTTAATATCGAGCACTATGATAAGACTTCTTTCTTAAAGATAGTGAACTCTGGTGCAAAGTTTAACTTTTTTCTTTAAACTGATAAACAAAAAAGCCTAAATGTTAGCTCAAAACGTTTATTTAATCTTAAAAGTACAATTTTCAGTATAATCTTTTTGCTCCAAAACCGATTCGATCACAAATATACTGTTGGTTTTGACAAAATACAACTAGTTCATTTTTAATAAATTGATGTACTACTTCCTTCTCATTTTCAGGATAGAGCACATGAACGTTCGCACCTGCATCCAGGGTAAAACATAGATTGCTTTTAGCTGCTGAGCGAAATTCCCAAATTCTATTAATGATTTCCAAGGTATTGGGTTTCATTAAAATGAAATACGGGTGGCTCGTCATCATCATTCCGTGTAAGGTAAGTGCCTCACTTTCTACAATTTTGATGAATTCCTTTAAGTTACCTTGCTCCAAAACCGGCCGCAACCTGTCCAAATTCTCATGTGCCTGGGCAAATCGTTTTTCGGCAAAAGGATGGCCGTGCATCAAATCATGGCCTACCGTACTACTCACCTGCTTTTCTCCTTTATCCACCAACAAAATAGTATCGTGATAATTCCTGAACACCTTGTGGACCTTATACGGATATTTAATCCCGAACAAATCCGAACTTCCGGTCACACCAGCATGTCTTCCCCATTGTACTAAATCACCCTCAATACTTCTGCAAGCACTTCCCGAACCCAAACGTGCTAAAAAAGAGGCCTTTTTTACAAGGTAATCTTCATTCATTTGAGGATATAAATCCTTCTCTACGGCCATGAGACACAAGGCGATCGCCGACATTCCACTAGCTGAGGAAGCAATGCCGCTACTGTGGGGAAAACTATTGGAAGTTTCTATCTTAAAATGATACGCTTTTAGAAAAGGCAAGTAGGCCTCTGAGCGCTTGAGGAAGGTTTTAATTTTAGGTTTAAAATCCGGTTTAGGCGTTCCCTCGAATAAAAGTTCGAACTGAAAATCAGTGGCCGCTCCTTTTAATTTCTTGTACGTTATTTTCGTAGTTGTAGCGCATGCATCTAACGTAAAACTAATGGATGGATTGGCAGGAACCTGATTCTTTTTTTTACCCCAATATTTTATTAGCGCTATGTTACTTGGAGATTTATAGGCTACGCTGCCCTCTTCTTTATCAAAAGTATATTCCGGTAGCTCAAAATCTTTTTCGGTCATAAAATAGGTGTTTGTGCAAAGATAGTTTTTAGTCCCGCCAATTAAAATAAATCCTTATTTTAGGGGAAAACACTGACTGATTGAAAAAGAAACTTACATACCTCATCATTGCTGTGGCCATTTCTTTGGTCATTGGGTTTCTTTCCAGTGTAGTAACGCAGAGTTCTGTAAATGATTGGTACGTTTCATTGAACAAACCTAGTTTTAACCCCCCAAATTGGGTATTTGCTCCTGTTTGGACCGTCTTGTACGTTTTGATGGGTATATCCGCAGGATGGGTTTGGGGCAAAGGTTTTCATCATAAATGGGTAAAAACGGGCCTTTACCATTTTGGATTTCAATTACTCCTGAACGCCCTATGGAGTATCGTTTTTTTTGGTTTAAAAGAACCTTTCTGGGCGTTATGGGTCATTATCTCTCTCTTGGTCGTGCTTGCCCTTACCATAAAATGGTTTAGGATAGTAAGTAAATTCGCTGCCGTACTTCTTATTCCCTACTTTTTGTGGGTATGTTTTGCAACCCTTCTCAACTATAAAATATGGGAATTGAATTCATAGGTGGATAGGTGGATAGGTGGATAGGTGGATAGGTGGAAGAAATATTATTTAACCTCTAAACCAATAAACTCATAAACTCATAAACTTTTTTAAGAAGCTAGTTCCAACAGCTTGTTCATGGTCCGGTAGTTTCTTGCGGTTGCTTTTACTTTCAGCTTTCGTTCAATAAGGTTATTGCTCAATTTGGCTTTGCCGTAACCGTTTTCACAGCAGAGATAAACACAATCTTCAGATACAGTAAATCTTTCATTGGGGTATTCAGTCCCCTCAAATATCCTTACAAGTTTAGGATCAGGAGTATCCTGAAACAGCACAAAATATACCCGATTTTGAGCTAAATCGTCCGTATTGTTATAGGGGTTATTCGCAAGGATATCCCTGATTTCAGCAGTAGATTTTACCAGCACCGGCACATCAAAACCAAAAGTATTTTTGATGGCGGTATGAATCAGACCTTCCATTTCTTTTGTAGAATTCAATTCACTTCCAAAAATGATATTTCCACTTTGTATATACGTTCGTACATCCTTAAATCCAATATTGGTCATCATTTTACGAACCTCAACCATTGGCATTTTCTTTTGGCCGCCAACATTTATTCCCCGTAATAAAGCAATAAAAGTTTTCATTCAGATTACTTTTCGTTCTTCTGCAAAGCATTGGTTATCCCTTGTGCTACCATATATCCCCCAGTCCAAGCATTTTGAAAATTATAACCGCCCGTAATCGCATCCACATTAATGACTTCGCCAGCAAAATATAGGTTGGGCAGAATCTTACTCTCATAGGTCTTAAAACTGATTTCTTTTAAATCAACCCCGCCTGCGGTCACAAATTCCTCCTTAAAAGTACTTTTACCATCTACTTGAAAAATACCATTGGTTAGCTGGTCCACCAAAAGTTGCAATTGCGCTTTTGTCACTTCCGGCCAAGTAATCGCATTGGATATTCCCGATGCCTTAACTAAATTAACCCATAACCTCTTGGGGATATCCAGAACTTTTGTTCTTATAATGGTTTTGTGCTCTACTTTTTTAACGTCCATAAAAAGTTCCAAGAGTCCATTTGGATGGTATTCCGGCGCCCAATTTACCCTAATCTCGAAGCGGTATTTGTACTCTTCCAAAATTCTTGCGCCCCATGCGGAAAGTTTTAGGATTGCGGGCCCGCTCATTCCCCAATGCGTTATCAGCAAAGGCCCTTCAGATGACAACACTTCCCTTTCTCTTGTGCTACTTCCTAATGAAGACGATCCTTTTTTCTTATTGAATATGGCTACCTCGGCCATGGTGCTTAATCCTGGTATATCAATAATTCTTTCGTCAGAAATATTAAAAGTGAACAAAGAGGGTACAGGAGGAACGATGGTGTGTCCCAATTGGCTTAATAGCTCCCATATCTTTGGATTACTACCCGTTGCCAAAACCAACTTACCTGCTTTTAGTGTAGTCTTCTGTGTGGTAATCTGCCATTGGTTGTTTGAGTCTTTCCCTGATGGTTCTATTTTTTGAACAACGGAGCGATTAAAAACCTCAATGCCCAAACGCTCCGCCTCCGATGTAAAACAATTAATGATGGTTTGGGAAGAATCCGTTGTTGGAAACATGCGCCCGTCATCCTCTATTTTTAGAGGAATTCCTCTTTTTACAAAAAAAGCTACGGTATCCCCACTAGCATAACTATGAAAAGGCCCTAAAAGCTCTTTTTCTCCTCGTGGATAATTCGTCGCTAATTCTTTCGGGTCAAATACCGCATGGGTAACATTGCAACGCCCACCCCCGGAAACCTTCACTTTGGTGAGCACCTCTTTGCCACGCTCTAGAATGGCGATTTTAATCCCTGGATTGGCCTCGGCAATATGTATGGCGGCATAAAAACCCGCTGCACCACCTCCTATGACCAGTACGTCGTACATTAGTTTACCCTTTCTGGAAAATTGGTGATAATGCCATCTACGTCCAATCTTTTCATTGCATTAATGTCCTGTGGTTCATTTACGGTCCAAACGTAAATTTTGAAACCTGCTTCTTTAATGGCCAAACTATTCTCAGCGGTAAGACTTTTAAAATTGGGGTTGATTGCCTGGGCGTTGAGTTCCTTGGCAATGGGAATGGCGTCTTCGGGCTCATCTTCCGTAAGTACGGCAATGGCAACATTTTTATTGATTTTTCGCATCTCTTTCAGTTCCTCCCAATTAAAACTGGAAATAATAAAGTTTTCTTGGGACCACCCTTTTTCCTTAATGTAATAATCCATTATAAAATTTACGCGATCTGAAGTATTTGCCCCTTTTAACTCAATATTCAGGGAAACCTTATTATCAATCAGCTTTAAGACATCTTGAAGCATAGGAATCTTATGCCCCCCATCTAGCGTTAGTTGTCTTAAATCAAAAATAGTGTAGTCCTCTATTCTTCCACCGGAATTGGCCAACCTATCCACGGTCTCATCATGAAAAACCACAATCTCTCCGCTTTGTATTTTGAAAACATCAATTTCTATCATGTCCACCCCTAAGTCCAATGCCTTCTGCACCGAAGCTAAGGTATTCTCTGTTTCGTGCCCCATGGCTCCTCTATGTCCTATCACCAAAGGTTTGTTTTCTAACATATGACAACTTGTTAAGAATATAATGAGAATAAAGGCTAGTTGATGAACAAATTTCATTTAATATTATTTTTTAAAGTTCAAAAATACATCATGAAAACGAAAAAGAACCAACCTAAGTCAGAATACACAATTATCAAAAAATCCATAAAGACTTTTTCCTAGTGATAAAATAGTGTTTAATTTTTATACAATCCATAAGAATATTTTAATACATTTAGCTTACTATCAACCAATTAAATAAATAATCATGTTTACAAAATCAAATTTACTGGCCACATTGGCCGGAACAGTCACCATGTTTTTTTTAGGTTACCTTATTTGGGGTGTGGCAACTGTCGATTTCTTTGAAGCACATACCCTAACAAATACCATGAAAGACCCCGTCAACTTTCCGTTCATCATCTTGGGAAATCTATTCGGAGCTTTTGCTCTCAGTTCTATCTATGGAAAATGGGCCAGAGGACATCATAGCGCTAAAGAGGGAATGGAGTTTGGAACTTGGATTGGCATATTTGTAGGCCTAGGGATGGGTCTGCTCTGGTACGGAACTTCAGAAATGATGGACCTTACGGGCCATATGGCAGAAGCTATTTTAGATATAATTTATTACATAATAGTAACTGTCGTAATTGCCTTGGTTTATAAAGCGACCACCAAAAAGAACGGGTAAAATTACACTAACGTGATACAGGTTTACTTAGGTTGACCTGTATCCGTTATTGAATTTTAAAAACATAGGACTGTAAAGGATCAAGGTCAACTGGGATTTCTCCTATCCCATCTGCCACCGTAAGTTTTTGTTCGGAACCATACAGTCCATCTTTCAAATTATAAGTCCCGTTTTCCAAGTCCCATTCCTTTATAACTTGAGGAGGAATTTTTAAATTAAAAGTAAAGCTTTCGTTAGCATCAAAATTTGAAATGACTATCAGTTTTTGATTTTGGCTCCATCGAACATAGGACAGTACTCGATGATTATAATTCTCCGTGTGCTCCTTGTTATAAAAATGAATATCTTGATACTCGCCCATTAAGGCTTCACTTTCAATCGTGAAGTTCAATAATCGTTTATAGAAATCCCGCAAATCTGCCTCCTCTTCAGATAGCTGGCCGCCATCAAATTTCTTATTGTTGACCCATCGCTGAAAATGTGGAACCCCAATATAATCGAATATGGAAGTACGGGTGGGGCTCCCAAACCCGGTATTTTCAGCACCTGGCTCCCCGACCTCTTGTCCAAAATAAATCATAGTCGGGGAAGTACTGATGGTCGCGGAAACTACCATCGCCGGCTTTCCTAATTCAGCATCGCCCACAAAATCGGGACTAGCAATACGTTGTTCATCATGGTTTTCCAGAAAATGCAACATATTATGTTCTATGTCTTTTAATCCATTTTGAACAACCGGTATATGGTCTGTCCAACCATAACCTTTCATGATATGTTTTATGCTGTCATACAACTCTACCTTATCATAGAGATAATCCATTTTTCCTTTGTGGATATATTCTCGGTATAAATCCGGATTATAGACTTCCGCCATTAAGAAAGCATCTGGATTTTTCATCTTGATGCTGGAATTCACATAGCTCCAAAATTCTACAGGTACCATTTCGGCCATATCATATCGAAAACCGTCTACACCAAATTTCAGCCAATACAGAGCAATATCCCTAAATTTTATCCAAGAATTGGGCACTTCCTTATCTTTCCAAAAATCATAATGCGCCCTAAAATCTTTGGCTCCAAAATCATCGGGCAAACGTTCAAAATCTAAGGTACCATCCGGACGCACACCATAGTTTATTTTCACCGTCTCGTACCAATCGTTCATGTCCGGTTGCGGGGAACGAGATCCGTTACCGGTCCATTTGGCAGGATTTTCAGAGAATTTAGAATCGGCAAGTGAGCTTTGTTCCCCACCTAATGGCAAATATCCATCTTTCCATTCCGGTACTTTGAATTCACTTTCAGGTATGTAGTAAAAATTATTATCCCTGTGGTATTCCACGGTAGTATCGTCTTCAGCTCCAAAATCGGTAATTCCTTTCGGATTGGTCAAGCCCTCATAACCGCGTGCCACATGGTTAGGTACGATATCGATAATAACCTTCATTCCCTGCTTGTCGGTCCTCTTTATTAAATCTCGAAACTC
>CAJQMW010000234.1 GCA_905479535.1 uncultured Maribacter sp.
TTTGCATAGGGTCTGGGATAGCAATATGATAGATGACTATGGCATGAGTTATACAGAATTGGCGGATAAACTACCAAGACTATCCAAAAACGAACTGAAAGAATTGCAAAAAGGAACCGTTTTGGATTGGGTGGAGGAAACCCAGGAAATTACGAACCAGCTTTATGAATCCGTAGAAATAGGGGAGCAGTTGAGCTATCAATATGGTTACAAATGGTGGAGTACCGTGGAGGAACAACTGCAAAAAGGGGGTATACGCTTGGCTGTGGTTCTAAACGATTTATTCAAATAACCGAATGGGGTCTATTATCGCTTAGAAATCTTGTTACCGGTAATCTGTTTTTGCCTGGAAGATTTAAATCGGTCAACGTCCATAGGTCGCAGTTTGGCATGTTTAGTAGCCCTGCCTTGAACCCTTTTACGCCACATTCTAAAGCTACTCGGCTTCATTTCCTTGCGCATAATTTCTATAGTCTCTTGCTCGGAAATACCAAATTGGAAGGTAATGGCATCAAAAGGAGTACGGTCTTCCCAGGCCATTTCAATAATACGGTCCAGTTCCCGTTCTGTAAATTCTTTTTTCATAGCACCACAAATATACGAACCTTGGTGAGAAGTACCTTTTGGCATGACATTTGAAAAGTATACAGTGAATATAAAGATGAGGACATTGGAATAGCGTGCTTCTATTTTAAAGGCAGTCTTAAATTCACAAAAAGGCATAAAAATCGGTTCCCACGGCCGATTTTTTATTTAATAATTCTGAAGGTCAAGTTTATTCTTTCGCCAATATCTCGGGCTGTTTTGGGAATTTGGTGTTTCCAAAAATGTTGTGTCTCCCCTTTCATGAGTAGAAGGCTACCGTGTTCCAGTAATAATTTAAGTTTATTAGGCCTGGTATTATGTTTTAAATGAAAAAAGCGCTCCGCTCCTAGGCTCACGGAGGCAATAATAGGGTTTTGGCCCAATTCCTTCTCATCATCGGCGTGCCAACCGTTGCTGTCCCTGCCGTTACGGTAAAGGTTTAACAAACAGGTGGTAAATTCACATTGGGCTAGACCTTCTATTTTCTCCTTTAATTGAAGAAGTTCCGGGCCAAATGCTTTTGGATGCATGGTAATATTGGAATAGGAATAGGGTTTGTTGTTGCTTGAATACAGTGCTGTGAGTCGTGGCTGGGGGTGTACCTTTCCAAAAACCTTTATATCATCCTGTTGCCAAACAATGGATTTTCTAAAAATGGTAAAATAAGAATCCGCATTTTTGGCACCTAAAAAGTTAGGGTAGTAGCGTACGTCCGCATCCGGAAGATTTAAATTTAGATTTTTCGTGAACAGCTTTGGCATTAGGTCAATACCGTTTTAAGCTGATTGCGATATTCCGAAGGGTTCTGACCTGTAAAGGCTTTGAACGACTTATTGAAATGGGAAAAGTTATTGAAGCCACATTCAAAACACACTTCGGTAATACTCATCGGTTTTTCGGCCAGTAGTTTGGATGCATGAACCAAGCGATACTCGTTTACGAACTGTATAAAGGTCTTGTTGGTTATTTTTTTAAAGTAACGGCAAAAGGACGGAATGGTCATACTCACCATGTCCGCTATTTCCTCTAGCGTAATTTCCTCCTTAAAGTTGTTTTTTACATGGTTGAAAACAATGTTGATGCGGTCATTGTCCTTTACATCGGTTTCCAAAGAAAAACCTTCGGCATTTAGCAGACGAAATTCCGTAGAAATACTTAGTTCGTTAAGGATGTTCAAAATGGACAGTAATCGTTGAAAATCCGATTGATACTCCAATACCTCTATCTTTTCTCCAATTTTCCGTTTGGTAGCCCCGGAGAATGTAATTCCTGCATTCGCAGTTTGAAAAAGGGTCTGTATTTTTTTCATTTCGGGTATATTGAAAAAATCGTTCCCCAAAAAGTCCAGTTTCATCTGTATGACCGTCTCACTGGTATTCCCCGTAAGCCTGTCCGTTAATCCACAATGGGGCAGATTACTTCCTATTAAAATGAGTTCACCGTTCGTATAGTAAGAAACATGGCTACCTATCTGCCGTTTTCCGGAACCTCCGTTCACGTAAACCAATTCAATTTCTGGATGATAATGCCAAACATAGTTTTTGTTCAATTTGGATTCATCAAATTTTTGATACGTAAAAGAGTGGCCAAAAGTAGGTTCAATAGCCTCAAAAGTAGGTTTCTGTGCAATCATATTAAAACTGTTTCCAAGTATAAAGTTAGACAACCTCTGTTAAGTGGGTGTTTGCAAAATTACCCAAAATATGTTGAAAATTACCTTTAATTGATTTTTAACACTTTGTTAAGGGTAAAAAAGGACATAAAACGGAAAATTATGCAGTAGTGTGTCCTTGAGTTCCGTAGTAAGTTTGCCCTGTTACTTATTTATTAATCTTAAAAAACAGGTTATTATGAAAACAGTTTTAAAATTATCAACAGTTATTGCCTTTTTACTTACTACAATAGTAGGTACTGCAAGGGAGCCGCGTGTAAATCTGATTGCTTCCAGCGAAGCAAAAAGTTTAGTTTTAACCATGGAAAATACATCTTCAGAATTCGATGTAAAGTTCATGGACGAAAAAGCACATGTCATTTATTCAGGAAAAGTTTCCGATGGAACATTCAGCAGAAAATTCGATTTGAAAAATC
>CAJQMW010000235.1 GCA_905479535.1 uncultured Maribacter sp.
TTGTATCGGTATTCCCTATATTTATAACGTAAGGTTGGGAAACTTAAAATAGTAATAACTATTCTCTAAATATAGGGTTAATTCCTAAATTTCTCAAAGCATATTAAAGTAACGTTGCTATACAATAAAAACCATCAACAAGTATGAAAACAATTAAAGGACCTGCAGTTTTTTTGGCACAGTTCGTAGATAGCAGAGCGCCGTTCAATTCTTTAGAAGGCATGTGTAAATGGGCATCGGATTTAGGGTATAAGGGTATTCAGATTCCTTCATGGGAGCACTTTTTAATCGATTTGGATAAAGCCGCCGAAAGCCAGACCTATTGTGACGAGCTTAAAGGAAAAATCAATTCTTACGGATTGGAAATTACCGAACTTTCCACCCATCTACAAGGGCAATTGGTAGCCGTAAATCCGGCTTACGATTTAATGTTCGATAATTTTGCTCCCGATAAGGTGAAGAACAATCCAAAGGCGCGGACGGAGTGGGCGGTAGATGTGGTTAAAAAAGCAGCTACGGCGAGTAGGAGATTGGGCCTAAAGGCGCACGCTACCTTTTCTGGGGCGCTTTTGTGGCACACCATGCACCCTTGGCCCCAAAGACCGGCCGGTCTGGTTGAAATGGGATTTAAGGAACTTGCCAAAAGATGGATGCCAATTTTGAACCATTTTGATAAGGAAGGTGTGGACGTTTGTTATGAAATTCATCCGGGAGAGGACTTACATGATGGGGATACCTTTGAACGTTTTTTAGAGGCGACGGGTAATCACGAACGCGTTAATATTTTATATGACCCAAGTCATTTTGTGCTACAGCAGTTAGACTACATGGAATACATTGACCATTACCATGAGTTCATAAAATCTTTCCACGTAAAGGATTCTGAATTTAACCCCACCGGTAAGAAAGGAGCTTTTGGCGGATACAACGATTGGGGAAATCGTGCCGGGAGATATCGTTCTTTGGGTGATGGACAAATAGATTTTAAGACCATTTTCTCCAAGCTCACCCAATATGGCTGCGATGTTTGGGCGGTTATGGAATGGGAATGTTGTATCAAAAGTCCGGAGCAAGGGGCTAGGGAGGGAGCTATTTTCATCCAAGACCATATTATAGAGGCCACGGAAAAGACCTTTGATGATTTTGCCGGAGCTGAGATAGATAAGGAAGTATTAAAGAAGATATTAGGATTATAACCAAAAAAGAAATCGAATCAAATGAAGAATTTAATGTATGGGTTGTTTAGCTGTTTATTAATTTTTGCTTGTAAGGACAAACCAAAAGAAAACAAGGGGGAAGAATCCTCACAGGAAGTCGCTGAAATGGAAATGGGAACAACAGAAGCAAATTGGGAAATTATTTTTGATGGTAGCTCCTTTGACAATCTAAAAGGGTATCTGGCGGATGGAGTTTCGGAACATTGGAAATTGGAAGACGAGGCCATGGTATTTTATCCTCCCAAAGACCGAAAAAAAGGAGAGGCCTATAACTTGGTAACCAAGAAAGAATATACAGATTTTGTGCTCTCGTTGGAATGGAAAATTACGGAAACAGGGAACAGTGGTATTTTTTGGGGCGTTCATGAAGACCCTAACTTACCGGAAGCATACCAAACAGGGCCGGAAATTCAGGTCTTGGATAATGATAAGCATCCAGATGGTAAAAACGGGACAACGCACCAAGCGGGAGCGCTTTATGACATGGTGGCACCTTCAACAGACGTCACCAATCCTGTGGGTGAGTGGAATACCTGTGAAATTACGATCAATCATAAAACAAATACAGGGAGCGTCGTGCTCAATGATGTGGAAATTGTAAACTTTCCAGTGAACGATCCAGGATGGAGCCAAATGGTTAGTGAATCCAAGTTTGCGGACTGGGAGCATTTTGGAAAATATAAGACCGGCAAGATAGGATTTCAAGACCACGGGGATATGGTGGCTTTTAAGAACATAAAAATAAAGGAATTATAAAATATGAAAGTAAAGCAGACTAGTGTATTGATGGCACTGCTGGCGGTTTTGACTTTCTCATGTAAAGAGAAGGTAGTGGTGGAACCTATGGAGGAAATAGAATCGGAAAGTGATGGAGTGATCACCCATTCCGAATATGCAGGAGAAGAGCCGACTACGCCCGAAGAAACGGAGTACTACGAACCCAAAGTACCCGTGGTAAAGCCCGGAGAGAACGGTGCACCACCAAGCGATGCTATTGTTCTGTTCGATGGAAGTTCTCTGGACGGATGGATGCACACTAAAGACAGTACGGCGGCTAAATGGCACTTGAACAAAGATGGAAGTATGACCGTCGCGGACAAAACTGGAAATATTAGAACCGAGCAAGAATTTGGTGACATTCAATTGCATATTGAGTGGAAATCACCCTTACCCGTGCAGCGCAATGGTCAGAATAGGGCGAATAGCGGAGTGTTCCTGAACGGTATTTATGAAGTGCAAGTATTGGATAACAACGAAAACGATACTTATGTGAACGGGCAAGTAGGATCTTTGTACAAACAAGGACCACCACTGGCAATGGCCTCTGTTCCAACCGGGGAATGGAACGTCTATGACATTATTTACCATGCGCCGGAATTCAATGAAGAAGGTGGCAAAACAAAGTCGGCTACGATAACGGTACTTCAAAATGGCGTGGTCATTCAGGACAATACCGAAATAATGGGTACTACTCCCTATATTGGATGGCCCAAAAACCCGCCACATGGCAAAGGACCATTAATGCTTCAAGACCACGGGGACGATAGCCGCGTAAGTTATCGTAACATTTGGGTAAGGGAATTATAGTCTTAATCTTATTTGTCAAAAGAAGTACCTTTGCACCATATAATTTCAAACTATGATTCAATCCATGACCGGATTTGGAAAGCATGTAGTACAGCTTCCCACAAAAAAAATAACAGTAGAGATTAAATCGCTTAATAGTAAGAGTATCGATTTGAATGCCAGAATGCCTTCTGCCTATCGTGAAAAGGAACTGGAAATTAGAAAGTTGATAGCGAACTCGTTGCAAAGAGGAAAAGTAGATTTTAGTCTTTATGTGGAATTGACCGGTGATGAAACTTCCACCCAGGTGAACGAAGCTGCCGTTAAGCAGTATATGAAACAACTGAAATCAATTGCTGATGGTGACGATCTTCGCCTTTTAGAGATGGCCTTACGTTTTCCGGATGCTATGCGCACCGATAAGGAAGATATTGATGATGAGGAATATGCCACAATTTTGGACGTACTGGATAGAGCACTGGTGGAAATAAACAAGTTTAGGTCTGAAGAAGGTAATGTTCTTGAAAAGGATTTTTTACAAAGGATAAAAGCTTTACAGGAGTTACTGGAAAAGGTAGTGGAGATGGATCCGGAAAGACAGGCTACCGTCCGAGAACGTTTGGAAAAAGCGGTTGAGGAAATTAAGGCAGACGTGGATGCCAACCGTTTTGAGCAAGAGTTGATCTACTACTTGGAGAAATACGATATCACGGAGGAAAAGGTTCGCCTGGCCAATCATTTGGACTATTTTGCTAAAACACTACAATCTGATGATAGTAATGGGAAAAAGCTAGGTTTTATCTCCCAAGAGATAGGTAGGGAAATCAACACTATAGGGTCAAAGGCCAATTATGCCCCAATGCAGCAACTTGTGGTTCAGATGAAAGATGAACTGGAAAAAATTAAGGAACAAATGTTAAACGTCCTTTAGATGAAGGGAGGAAAATTAATTATTTTCTCGGCGCCATCGGGAAGTGGAAAAACAACTATTGTGAGACATCTTTTAGGATGTCCTGAGCTTAATCTGGCATTTTCCGTGTCCGCAACATCGAGGCCACGAAGGGGAAAGGAAAAAAACGGGGAACACTATTACTTCATGT
This sequence comes from uncultured Maribacter sp., assembly GCA_905479535.1. GTDB lineage: Bacteria > Bacteroidota > Bacteroidia > Flavobacteriales > Flavobacteriaceae > Maribacter. The sequence goes on from CAJQMW010000235.1 coordinate 3,884, forward strand.
CCGTTTCCCAATTCAAAAAGCACATTAAGAATGAGGATTTTATAGAATGGGAGGAAGTCTATAGAGATAATTTTTATGGCACTTTAAAGAGTGAGGTAGAGCGATTGTGGAAAGAGGGCAAAAACGTGATTTTTGATATTGACGTTGTTGGGGGATTACGTATTAAAAGCAAGTTTCCAGATAAAACTTTAGCGGTTTTTGTGAAGCCACCCAGTGTGGACGAGCTTAAAATAAGATTGAAAAAGCGAAGTACGGAGAGCGACGATAAGATAAATATGAGAATTGCCAAGGCTTCGGTAGAATTGGCCACCGCCCCTCAGTTTGATAAGATTAT
>CAJQMW010000236.1 GCA_905479535.1 uncultured Maribacter sp.
TGTTTTGCGCCGGCAACGGCTCCTTGTATGGCAGCATTCTGTCCTTCATTGGAGAGTCCTTTACCTGCGTTGAACTGCGCCCCACCATTAGAAAATTGGATTATCACGGGAGCTTTAAGTGTAGCCGCGGTTTCCAGTACACCATTAATGGTGTTGGATCCGATAACGTTGACTGCGGGTAGGGCAAACCCTTTTTCCTTAGCATAATTAAAGATTGCCTGTACTTCATCACCTGTGGCTACGCCTGCTTTTATATTGTGGGCCATACTGTTTCTGGTCTATTCGGTTAATCAAAAAATGTGCAACAAAAGTAATAAAACAATTAGATCTAAAAAGGATAGTTGATACCTATTTGCAATACGGAATTGGCAAAATTATAATCCCTAAACCACCTTTTAGACGGTATTTCTGCCGGATTATAGGTTTTGAAACCTAAATCCAAACGGAAAAGGAAATAGGTGAAATCGTAACGCAATCCAAAGCCGCTACCGAGCGCAATGTCCTTAAGGGATGAGAGTCCGCTAAAAATGGCATCGGGATTTTCAACGTCGTCAAAAACGTTCCAAATATTGCCCGCATCGGCAAAAATGGCTCCGTTGATATCACCAACGACCGGAAAACGGTACTCTAAATTGAAGGCTAGTTTTAGGTTGGCCTCATTGAAATCATTCACCGCCGAGGTACTTCCAGGGCCAAGGGAATATGGGAACCAGGCCCTATTGTCGTTAGATCCTCCGGCAAAGTAACTTCGTACAAAGGGAATGTTGTCCGAATTCCCGTATGGGATCGCAATACCGAAAAATGACCTCGCGGCCAGTACATTGGAGCGGGATAAGTCCCAGTACTTGACGAAATCAAATTCAGTTTTTATGTACTGAGAAAAGGGCACTCCAAAAACGAGAAGATCGCCATCTTCCTCCTCGTTAAATGGGATAATGTTCGATATCCCTGAGAGTAGGTTTCCTGCGCTTTCCACTTTAAATCGGAACTGATAAAAATTATTATCCGCAATTCCATTTCTATTGTTTTTGTTCAAAGTATAGTTACTGGCGAAAATGAGGTTATTTTCAGTAAGCCTTACGCGGCGTTCTTCAATTCTTGAAACTTCATTAAAGTCGATGGTAGATGTGGTTAAGGTACCATTTTGAACGGAGTCTATAAAACCTCTTGTACCTTCGGGTATGATTAGGACCGGATCGGTCTCACCTTCTGGGGTTGCAAAAAAATCCGATACTAAGGGATTGTCCTGGTACGCATCTGCAATCTCATCTAACTGTTCAAATGTATTTCGATATACATTGAAAAATCTATTGCTGTTCACATTACGTACAAACTGTAGATTTAATAGTTCTATCGTATTTCTTTTAAAATCACTTGGGGTCCAATTGTAACCAAGAACTGTATTAAAGGTCTGCTTGTCCAGGCCAATATTATTTTGAAAACTGGTACCTATAGCTATTCGTGTCTTTGGCAAGGTGTAATTGGGAATAATCTTAGAAGTTTTCAGAAAAGGGAACCAGATACGGGGAAAGTCTAGCGTTACTTCCCCACCAAGTTCTGTAAAGTAGTCTTCCTGAAACAAGGAACTACTAAGCAGTCCAAAAGCCCCATCTGCCGACAAACTTAAATTTTCGGCACCCTTGAAAATATTACGGATCAGCAACGAAGCACCGATCCCGACCCCTAAACGTCTTAGGTTGGACCGGCTTATCTCAAAATCTGTCCCTAAAGAGTATTTGGGCTTCGGAGCTAGGTAAATGCTTGTATTTGTACGGGTTCCGGTGCTGTCGGAATCAAAAATGATGTTGGGGTATTTAAAAACGTTTAGACTGTTCAATTGTCTCGACGTCCTTATTTTATCTATGTCCCTGTATATACTATCCTTTTTAAAAAAAATGGCGTTGGCCAGGGTTTTTGGTTTGATCTGAAATTTATCAGAATAGTAAAAGTTATAATCCCCGTAGGTGACGGTCCTAATGGAATCAGTAGTATTGGAAGAGAGATAATCCGTATAAACATCAATAGTATTTATTCGTTCCACTTTATACTCCGATGTGGTAACTTGGTTTTCCCCTCTTTTCCTTAAATCGCCAATATTGAGGGTGATATTCATTTTCTGGTCATCGGACAATCTGGTAGTATCCCTTATGATATCAAATGTGATGGAGCTTTCTTGAAAATTACGGATGCCATTATTTCTAAAAATTTCTGTTAAGCGTTCCCTTTCGCTATTAAAATCGTCCAGATTAAATTGATTTCCTTTTTGAATTAAGGACTGATTTGAATTGATGAAATAAAGGGAGTCGATAGCTTTAGACGAAATTTCATTACTTATGGAATCTAAAATGAAGGGTTTATCCAGAAAAACCTGATAACTTACCTTGGCCCTTTGTTTGCGTCCGGTCGAATCGATGTTGTAGGTCGTTTTGTTATTGAAATACCCCTTACTATCGTAATAAGCGCTTAATCGTTCCAAACTTCTTCGCGTTCTGGAGGTGTCCAATACGACCGGAGCTTCCCCTATATCCTTTAGCCAGACACTTAAACCCTTTACCAAAAAAGATTCGCCCAGCCGTTCCACCTGTTTTGGTGAAAGCAATTTATCCAGTCTTTCTTTTCTATTTTCTTTACGATACAACCAATCCTGATACAGGGAATCTGGATTTTCCTTGGCAAGGTTATAAAGATTTAAACGAAGCGGGTAACCCAAAATAGCCGTATTTGGTTTTTGATAAATAAGACTTTCCACTTCCTCATTAGTAATTTTTGCTGAATCTATTAGAATTTCGTTCTTGGCCAATAAAAACTCATCATTGGCCACTTTTTTCAGGGAGTTACAGGAAAAGGTGATTATTGCCAGTAGCGATAATAAGCTTATTTTAGCTATGTTGTTTTTTGGGCATATTACCGTCCTCATATAAATCAAAAATACGTCATTTGAATGGTTGTTAAAAGTGAATTGAAACTAATAAAAAGCTTACATCAAAAAAAGTACCGAACTCAACATGGACTTTTTATTGTGGAGGGTTTAAAAGCTGTGGAAGAAGTTTTAAATTCAAATGTTAAGGCCTATAAAGTCTATGCTGCCTCCCAAATAAGGTCCAAAGTTTCAGCCGATTCCGTATCATTAATTTCGTTAAGGGAATTACAACAAATGAGCGGTTTGACCAACCCTAATGGCGTATTAGGTGTTTTTTATATCCCCGAACCAAAAGAGGTGTTGAGCAAGGACTGGATTTTAGTTCTGGACGATATTCAAGATCCAGGAAATATGGGTACGATCATTCGACTTTGTGACTGGTTTGGTATTCAACATTTGGTATGCTCCGAACGTACGGTTGATTGTTATAACCCTAAGGTGCTTCAGGCTACAATGGGCTCGATCACCAGGGTCAATATCGTTTATGAGGATTTAGGGGATTTTCTTCGATCGATCCGACTTCCCATATTTGGTTCGTTCATGAATGGTAAACCTATTTTGGAACTTGTCCTTCCCAAAAAGGGCGTGTTGGTAATGGGGAACGAAGGAAAAGGTATTTCCAAAAGGGTTCAGGAACTTTGTAACCATACCATCGCAATTCCGCAATACGGTCAAAAAACTACTGAAAGTCTTAATGTCGCTACTGCTTCGGCCATTCTATTGAACGAGATCAGAAGATGTTGAGGAGATTTTGTTTTTTTGCCTAACGCCTAACGCCTAACGCCTAACGCCTAACGCCTAACGCCTAACGCCTAACGCCTA
>CAJQMW010000237.1 GCA_905479535.1 uncultured Maribacter sp.
TTAAGAGGAAAATTGCTTACGTGGTTTCCGGAATTTTAGTGGCCATAGGGTTGTTCTCTTTGTTCTTTGGACCTGGGTTACAACAGGGTGTCGACTTTGTTGGTGGACGCTCCTATACGGTCCGTTTTGAAAAACAAGTAAATCCATCGGAGATAGCTTCGGAACTGAATACCGCTTTTGGTAGCTCAACCAATGTGAAGACCTATGGGGAAGCAAATCAAATAAAAATTACGACGCCATACAAAGTGGATGTTGAGGGTATAGAGGTAGATGCGGAAATACAGGATAAGCTATTTACATCTTTACAAAAATATTTACCGGATGGCATTAGCAAGCAGGATTTTAGTGTTGGCAGCGATGATAAGTCCATTGGCATCCTTCAGTCGGTTAAAGTTGGCCCTACAATAGCAGATGATATCAAGAATAATGCGTTTTTGGCTATTTTGGGCTCGTTGGCAGTAGTTTTCCTTTATATCCTTTTACGTTTCCGTAGATGGCAATTTTCTTTGGGAGCGGTAGCTGCCGTTTTCCATGATGTTTTAATAGTACTTGGGGTATTCTCTATTTTGGGTAAAATCATGCCTTTCAATATGGAAATAGACCAGGCCTTCATTGCAGCAATCCTGACGGTGATCGGTTACTCTTTGAACGATACCGTGGTCGTTTTTGACCGTATTCGTGAGATTATTGCAGAGCGTGGCTGGAAAGGCGGTGAGAACGTCAATTCCGCCATCAACAGTACTTTGGGAAGAACGTTGAATACTTCACTAACGACTTTGGTGGTATTGTTGGCCATATTTACTTTTGGTGGTGAGTCTTTAAGAGGCTTCATGTTTGCAATGATTGTGGGTGTAATCGTAGGTACTTATTCCTCCGTATTTATAGCAACACCAATCATGTACGATGCATTGAGCAAGAAGATTTCTTCAGGGAATAAATAGAACGAACAGAGTAAAATCTTTTAAAATCGCCATTCTATAAAGAGAGGCGATTTTTTTGTTAATGGTTTTGAGCGATGCCCACGGATCCTTTTTCGGTCATCTGTAACTGAAATATTTTTTTTGGATTTAGACCAGGTTCGGACCTATGGGATACAAAGACAACCACGGTTTTGGTTTCCTTGGCTATTTTGTTTACCAAGGCCACCAATAGTTGAGCCGAACTATCGTCCATTCCGGCAGTAGGTTCATCTAAAATAAGCAAAGGTGGATGCTTGACCATAGCTCTTGCCGTCATGATCAAACGCTGCTTCCCTAAAGACAGGTCCCTGAACTGAACATCCTTAATTTCCCGGAAGTCCAATAGGAGTAACCATTCTTTAATACATCTTTTTTGCGTTTCCGTTGGGCGTAGGTATAGGCCAATAGAGTCTGTTAGCCCTGAAATCAGCATATGCTCAACAGTATGTCGTCCAGTAAATTTGTCCGTCATTGCGGGAGAATAATAGCCTAATTTTTCTTTAATGTCCCAAACGCTTTCCCCTGTTCCTTTCTTATTCCCGAATATGTATATTTCTTGTCCGTAAGCTTTTGGATTATCCCCGGTTATCATGGATAGTAAGGTAGTTTTTCCACTACCGTTTGGTCCCAATAGTTGCCAGAATTCACCTTTTTTAATTTCCCAATTAATAGTATCAAGAATTTTTCTCTCTCCATAGTGAACAGAGACATTTTTGAATTGGACTAAAGTATCAAAGGGTATTTCAATAGTTTCCAGTGCTTCAGGTATTTCACCTTTGAATCTTTTTTCAACCAGCTCATTAGTGATTTCTAACTCGTCAACGACACTAAAATGGTTTTTAACTAGTCTTCCGTACATGTCTACAAAAGGTAAAATATCTACTTTTCTGCTACATAGTTGAACGAGGGAAATGGTTTCTGAATAGGTATTTAGTATTTGTTTTAACTGCTCTTGAAAATCGATATCCAAATTGTCGAACGGATTGTCCAAAATTATATAATCCGGTTTGGATTTTAGAATGTGGAACAGCAATGCTTTTTTTTGTTCTCCACTGGACATTGTTTTCAAAGGTTGGTTGTAACCTTTAATCAGTTTTCTTTCGTGGCGTTCTTCCTCATCTATAAATTTTTGAAGGGTCAAGGGAGAAAAAACCTTTCCTTCTTTAAACTTAAATTTTTTAAAATTTGAGTTGTCATCAGGCTTCTGAATAGAGTTGATCAGAGCAATTTTATCGGAGTCATTATCCACAAGTATGGCCCAATGATTGGTTTTTTTAGGCATGGCATCTGAATATATGAACAGGATTGTACTTGTAGGTGGTAGTTTTATCTAACTGCATGCCATTTTTAAGGGCTACTTTTTGGGAGGCAAGATTATCAATATGAATTATGGAAATAAGTGAAGGAGACCATTTATTTGTAAATGCAACTTCTTTACATTTTTGCGCTGCTTCGGCAGCTATTCCTTTTCCCCAATATTTGGGAAGAATCGAATATCCTATTTCCAATTCTGGTTGCCCATCTACCTCTTGGACAAGAAGTCCACATAGGCCTACAAGCTTATTCTCGGATTTGAGAATTAATGCGTTCATGCCACCTAAACTTTTCTTGTAACGATAGAAAATGTTTTTGAACTGTTCTTCGCATGCAACTTTAGGGTCCTTTGGCAGCCCTGACCAATATTGACTGCTTAACGGTTCTTCGTGAAAGGGAAGCCAGTTTGAGAAATCCAACGATTTCACTTTTCTGAAAGAAAGTCTTTTCGATTGTTCCCCTTCCAGCAAATAATTCATGGCTAGTTTCTCTGAATGGCTATTTTATCTCCGATCTCTAAATCCCATTCTTTGGAAAGTCCTGCATTTACTTCCAATACGAACTGAACAGGAACTTTAGAGGAGAGTCCTTCTTCATCAAAAGGCTTTGCATTTTCCTGTATGCTGGCTATGGTAGAATCTGCTTTTATAAAAATGAGGTCCAGGGGAAATTGGGTGTTCTTCATATAGAACGAATGCATGGCCTCATCCGGAAAAATAAATAACATCCCTTGATTGTTTTCCATACCCTTTCTGTACATTAATCCGGTCTGGGTTTCATAATCGGTTTCGGCAATTTCTATATTCAAACGAACCAGTAATGAATCTGAACTGTTTTCAAGAATTTCTAAACCGCCCTCTTTGGTAAAGGTGATTTCTTGGGTTCTTATTGTTTTTTTTTCTTCCTCCTTACAGGATGCCAAGCAAACCAGAATAAAAAAGATAAAAAACAATTTTACGGTGAACTTCATGATAATGAATGGACTTAAGCGGTTTTAGCCGGTTTAAACATGAAATAAAGCCCAATAATTATAAAAGGAATACTGAGCCACTGTCCAGTGGATAGAAGGCCTAAGGATTCTTCAAATCCACCCTGACTTTTCTTGACAAATTCGACAAAGAAGCGCACTGTCCATAAAAGGACCAA
>CAJQMW010000238.1 GCA_905479535.1 uncultured Maribacter sp.
CAAAGTTCATGCTTTCTTGAATACTATGGATTTTGCCTATACCGTTGCCGATTTCATCATTTCTAGGGCGGGAGCTGGAGCCGTTTCGGAGTTATGTATCGTTGGGAAACCAACTTTCTTTATTCCCTCCCCGACCGTAGCGGAAGATCATCAAACGAAAAATGCAATGGCCTTGGTTAAAGAAAATGCCGCTGTGATGATACGGGAAAAGGATTTAGAGCAGGAATTTGAAAAGGAATTTCGAGAGCTATTCACATCGGCAGAAAAACAAAAAATAGTATCCAGCAATATGAAAGCATTGGCGTTGCCCAATGCCACAAAAGATATCTGTGACGAAATAGAAAAATTTTTAACCAGTGACTAGTACTAATTAAAGCTGTAAAACTTTACTGAATTTAACGAAAATGAGCTTTTGAACTTGAACTTGATACTTGATTTTGAACTTAGATAAAATACATAACGTTTACTTCATAGGAATAGGAGGTATAGGTATGTCCGCTTTGGCCCGCTATTTCAAGTTTGTTGATAAAGAGGTCTCCGGATACGATAAGACGGAGACACCCTTGACCATGCAATTGGTGGACTTGGGAATCCCAATTCATTACGAGGATAATCTGAACAGGATTCTCAAAAAGTATTTGGACAAGGACAGCACATTAATCGTATATACCCCCGCAGTATCCGATGAGCATAAGGAATATCAATATTTTCTTAAGAACGGTTTTGACATTAAGAAGAGATCCGAAGTTTTGGGATTGATTACAAAGGATACGTTTTGTTTTGCCGTTGCAGGTACCCATGGTAAAACTACAACTTCGAGCATTCTGGCGCATTTACTAAAAGAAACCGGAACGCCCCTAACAGCCTTTTTAGGGGGTATTTCAGAAGACTTTAATAGTAATTTCCTTTTGGAGGGAACCGAATACTCTGTTGTAGAGGCAGATGAGTTTGACCGCTCCTTTTTAAGGCTGTCGCCAAACGTGGCCTGCATTACTTCTATGGATGCGGACCACTTGGATATTTATGGCGATAAGGATGAACTGGAAAAATCCTTCTTAGCATTCGTAAAACGTATTAAACCAGGAGGAAAGCTTTTTGTGCGGCAAGGTTTACCCTTGGATGGAATTACTTATGGAATAGAGGATGAATCGGATTACTGTATCCGAAACATAAAAATAGAACATGGTGCCTACATTTTTGATTTGGGAACTCCCAACGCTGAGTTAAAGGGAGTTAAGTTTAACAAACCGGGAAGGCATAATCTGCTCAACGGTCTAGTTGCTTTTGCCATGGCGATACAAGGAGGTTCCCCACCGTATCGTCTGGCCGAAGCCCTAGGAACTTTTAAAGGGGTGCAAAGGAGATTTTCCTATAAAATAAAGACGGACGACTTCATTTTCATAGATGACTACGCCCATCATCCCACAGAAATTGATGCTGTTTTGGATGCTGTTTCAGAGATGCATCCCCACAAAAAAGTACTCGCCGTTTTTCAACCCCACTTGTTCTCTAGGACTAGGGATTTTGGCGAAGATTTTGCGAAAAGTCTATCCAAGTTTCCCAATGTGCTCTTACTGGAAATATATCCGGCTAGGGAGGAGCCTATAGCGGGTATTACCTCAAAATGGCTTTTGGACAAAATGTCCAGTACAAATAAAAAATTAATTAAAAAAGAAGAACTAATAACAGAAATAAAAAGTCAAAATCCTGACCTTCTAATTACCATGGGAGCCGGGGATATTGGTCTGGAAGTGGAGAAACTAAAAAAACAATTGGATTATGCGCATTAACTGGAATTACATAAAAATTTTCACGCTAGTAATAGTGATTACGGGACTTTATGCCTTTTCTAATCAAAGAAACAGTAATAAGAACGTAGCCGAATTCAAAGTAGAGTTTGTGGGTAACCAAAATTTATACCTCACTGAGGGGACGGTTAATAAATTGTTAATACAAAAATACGGTAGGCTCGAAAATGTGCCCAAAGAAAATTTAGTTTTGAATACTGTAGAAGAGGTCATCCAGGCCAATGAAATGGTAAAAAGTGCCCAGGTCTATCTTACCGTAGATGGTAAGCTTACGTCAAAAATTGTTCAGCGTAAACCAATCGGACGAATTGAGGGGATTGACAAATTTTATCTAGATGATGAAGGAAAACGTATGCCGTTTTCTAAAAATCATTCGGCCAGGGTGCCTATTATAACGGGTAACATCACTGGTAAGAGCCTTGAGGACGTTTATGTCATCTTGGAATATATCAACAAGGACAGTTTTTTGCGAAAAAACGTGATCGGGATACATGTGGAAAAGGAAGATAGTTACCAATTGAAATTTAGATTGAACCAGTTTGTGGTCAATTTGGGAGGCGTCGAAAATTTAAAAGAGAAATTCAGCAATTTTAAAGCTTTTTATACGAAAGCGAATAAGGACAAAACGTTGGAAAATTTTGCCGTAGTAAGTTTAGAATTCAATAACCAAGTAGTGTGCACTAAAATATAATAGAACAATGGAACAACCTAAGTACTCAGTCGGTCTAGACATCGGCACAACCAAAATAGTGGCCATTATAGGTAAGGAGAACGAATATGGCAAAATCGAAGTTTTGGGCCTCGGCAAGTCTAAAAGTTTGGGTGTTCACCGCGGTGTGGTAAATAATATCACACAGACAATAAAATCTATTCAGCAGGCCGTTGAGCAGGCCGAGGTTAATTCGGGACTCAAAATTGGTTCGGTGGTTGTCGGTATTGCCGGCCAGCATATAAGAAGCTTGCAACATAGCGATTACATCACCAGAAAGGATTCTGAAGAAGTAATCAACGAAGAGGACTTGGACAAACTTTGCAATCAGGTATATAAACTGATTATGCTTCCAGGGGAGGAAATTATTCACGTGTTACCGCAAGAATATAAGGTTGACGGGCAGGCGGAAATAAAGCAGCCCATCGGTATGTACGGA
>CAJQMW010000239.1 GCA_905479535.1 uncultured Maribacter sp.
TTTAACCAAGATCATTTCTTCATCATCAATTCCATGGTCCGTATATATGATGCGGAAAAAATCGAACAGTCTTTCCAAACGTTTTTCAGCATCATGGGGGGCATCGATTGGATACTTATTTTCCTTTCTCATTACCTCATCAAACTCAGATTTGGTAATATCCAGTTTAGTTGCAAAACGATCCAACATAGTCTTTTCTTCGGCACTTAGTTCTCCATCAATGGCAGCCAAAGTTGCCAAGGCTGCAAAATGTGCCAAGTTCCTTCTGTGTTGGCCACTTGTGTATAAATCTGCAATGGACATATTCTAATTTTAAATTATAGGGCAAATATAATTTTTTTAGAGGTCATAGTTTATATCCTAGCGAACTTTGTTTTGGGTTCAAATTTGTATTTTCACAGGGCTATGAAAGACCCACTTTTAGAATTTACGGATAAAGGAATTTATTGCAGTGCCGCTAAGGTATATTTAGACCCGTGGAAACCTGTGGACAAGGCCATTGTTTCCCACAGCCATGCCGATCACAGTCGTTGGGGACATAAACGCTACGTAACCCATCATAGAAATGTACCCATTATATCCCATAGGTTGGGAGAAATCAATGTAGTGGGAAAAGAATGGGGCGAGACCTTCCTCATAAACAATGTGAAGTTCAGTCTGCATCCCGCTGGGCACATTATTGGGTCTTCTCAAATTCGTGTGGAACACAAAGGTGAAGTTTGGGTGTTCACGGGCGATTACAAAACTGAAAATGATGGGATTTCCATGCCCTATGAACCTATAAGATGCCATACGTTCATTACCGAATGTACTTTTGGGCTGCCGGCCTTTAAATGGACTCCACAGGCATCCGTTTTGTCGGACATCAATGAGTGGTGGAGTGAAAATAGGGCCGAGAAAAAAACATCCATTTTATTCGGTTACAGTCTGGGCAAGGCACAGCGCTTATTAAAATATCTGGATACCGATATTGGGAAAATATATACGCACGGGGCGATTGAAAATATGACAAAGGTCCTGCGGCCTTTAGTAGCCTTTCCCGGAACGACCTTAATTACCAGGGAAACAAAAAAAGAAGAACTTTTGGGAAACATAGTTCTTGCCCCACCTAGTGCCCATGGCTCCACATGGATCAGGAAGATGGTGCCATTTGTTACCGCGTCCGCTAGTGGATGGATGACCTTTCGTGGTGCAAGAAGACGAAGGGCGATCGACAAGGGCTTTGTACTTAGTGACCACTGTGATTGGCAAGGGCTCTTGGACAGTATTGAAGCAACGGGAGCCGAAAAAATTATATGCACGCACGGCTACACAGATATATTTTCGCGCTATTTGAGGGAACAGGGTTATGATGCCCGCACCGAGGAAACCCAATATGGGGAAGAAGAAATAGAGTCGAATGCCGGAAAGGAAGAAGTTGAAGCATGAAGAAATTTGCAGCACTTATCAAAGCCTTGGACAGTACGAACAAAACGAACGTAAAAGTCAGCGCATTATCCGAATATTTTAAAAATGCGAACGACAAGGATAAGGTGTGGACCATTGCTATATTATCCCACCGCCGACCCCCCAGACCGGTAAACACAACATTGCTGCGGGAATGGGCTTCAGAATTGGCAAATATCCCTTTGTGGTTATTTGAAGAAAGCTATCATATCGTAGGTGATTTAGCGGAGACCATCGCATTGGTAATACCTTCTTCCAAAACGTCCACAGAAAAAAGCTTGACCCAGTTTCTGGAGGAAATGATTTCACTGAAGAAGAAAACCGATAAAGAAAAAAAAGCCTACCTCTACGACAATTGGAAAGTGCTGGATTATTATGAGCGATTCGTTTTTACAAAATTGATTACCGGAGGTTTCCGTATTGGAGTGAGTCAGAAATTAATGACTAGAGCTCTTTCTAACGCAACGGAAATCGATGAGGATATTTTAGCCTATAAGTTAATGGGGAACTGGGACCCCAACCAGATAAGCTTTCAGGAACTTATTCTGGAGGAAAACGAAAGCGACTATCTTTCCAAACCCTATCCTTTTTATTTAGCTTATGCCATTGAGGACGAGGTAGAAGATTTGGGAGATGTAAACGATTGGTCCCTAGAACATAAGTGGGACGGTATACGGTCTCAAGTCATTATCCGAAACGGTGAAATATTCGTTTGGAGTCGTGGCGAAGAACTGGTGACCGATAAATATCCAGAATTTCACTCCTTTGTTGGAACCATCCCCAACGGTACTGTAATAGATGGGGAAATACTTCCTTTTCCTGATGGTGAGATTGGAACCTTTAACGATTTACAAACAAGAATAGGAAGAAAGACGGTTTCAAAATCACTATTGGAAAAGGTTCCCGTCATTCTCAAAGCGTACGACCTTTTGGAATGGAAGGATGAAGACATCCGTAGCAAACCTTTTGAAGAAAGGAGACGTTTATTGGAGATTTTGTACAAATCCATAAGCACTCAGGAGCAAAATATTGAAACTGGCAATAACGATAAAGTACCTTTTTACCTTTCAGAAACCATGTATTTTGACTCATGGAAAGAAGTGGCTAAGGAACGGGAACGCTCACGAGAAATGCATAGCGAAGGATTGATGTTGAAACGCAAGGATTCACCCTATTTGGTCGGTAGAAAAAAGGGGGATTGGTGGAAATGGAAGGTTGACCCATTGACTATTGATGCCGTCCTCACGTATGCCATGAGAGGTCACGGACGAAGGAGTAACCTGTTTACGGATTATACCTTTGCACTTTGGGACGGGAACGAAAATGGAGAGAAAGAACTGGTCACTTTCGCTAAAGCTTACTCGGGACTGACCGATGTAGAATTCAGGAAGGTTGATGCATGGATCAAAAAAAACACCCTAGAGCGTTTTGGGCCGGTCCGCAGTGTTACGCCCCACCATGTTTTTGAGATCGCCTTTGAGGGTATCGCACTATCCAAACGACATAAAAGTGGTGTCGCCACTCGGTTTCCGAGAATTCTACGGTGGAGAAAGGACAAAACCATCCACGAGGCAAATACGCTTAGTGACCTGAAAGCACTAATTCCGAGCTAAACGGCCAGAGGCGAGTTTAGCGAAGGAATCTGTTTATCCTTACTTAAATTAAATCAAAAGAGGAGCAAAAGAATCGGGAATTTTGGATATGAAAAAGTTAAACTGATGGCACTCATTAAATGTGAAACTCAAATTAAACGATTGACTTAGGCGCATTACTAATAATTATAACATCCCTATTCATGGGCATTCCAAGTTTCGAAAAGTAAGGTTTAGCTCTTTTTGCCAAGGAAATTACGAATCTCAATTTTGTAAATCG
>CAJQMW010000240.1 GCA_905479535.1 uncultured Maribacter sp.
GGAAATTGCAGAGGTATCCATTCAAAATAATGAAATAAAAGTACATAAGGTGACTTGTGCCATAGATCCGGGACTGGCCGTGAACCCGGATCAGGTAAGGGCACAATGTGAGGGAGCTATTATAATGGGGATGAGTGCAGCTATGTTCGAAAAGATGGAGGTTGAAAACGGTGAACTGACCCCAACGATTTACGGACCCTATCAAATGGCCTTGATGAAAGATGCTCCAAAAGAAATTGATGTAGTACTGTTACAGGGCTCGGACTTTCCAGGTGCTGTGGGAGAACCGCCTTTAGGCCCTATCGGTGCCGCTATTGCCAATGCGGTTTTCAGGCTGACCGGAAAACGACTTCGGGAGATGCCTTTGCAACTCTCATGACTTGGCCTTAGCGATGTTTCGTATCATACCTCCGAAAATAAAATAATGCAGCGGCACAATACTATACCAGTATAAACGACCTCTTAGTCCCCTAGGTCTGAAAGTGGCCGTTTGGTGCAATACATTTTTTTCATCGATCCTAAACTCCAACCATGCTTCCCCTGGCAACTTCATTTCTGCAAATAGTAATAGTCTTTTTCCTTTTTTATCAGCTGATAGTACCCGCCAAAAATCCAATGCATCCCCTGGATATATTTTATCCGGGTGTGTTCTTCCGCGCCTTAGGCCTACACCACCGATTAGCTTGTCCACGAAGCCTCTTGTTTTCCAAAGCCAATCCCCGTAATACCATCCATTTTCACCACCTATTTTCCAAATATTCTGCAGTACTTCTTTTGGATTGTCAACTTTTACGGTTTGGACATCCCTTAGAACGCCAAATTTTGGGACCTGGATATATTTTTCTAGATTCCGATTGAACCGGCCACTGATCATACTATCCTTCCAACTGCTAACGACCAAATTTTGCTCTATTTTCTTGAAGGCCATATCAATGGCTTCGGCATAGCTATGTGGCTCTATGTTTAATAATTTGGCTAATCGTTCGTCATTGGCAATGACCTCAATTTTCATGCTATCCACTAAATTCAACGCTAGCTTATAGGAAGTTGAGGTTACGAAATAGAGCCAATAAGAGGATAGTTTGGGAGTCATAACGGGAACGGTCACAATCCAATTTTTGAAACCTCTTGCCTTGGCATACTGATGTAGCATTTCTTTGTAGGTGAGAATATCCGGTCCGGCAATATCAAAAGAATCGTTATAGGTTTTTTCATTGCCTAAGACTCCCGTCAAAAAGGAAATGACATCCCTTATGGCGATAGGTTGGGTTTTTGTTAGCACCCACTTTGGGGTAATCATGAAAGGTAGTTTTTCACAAAGGTCTCGTATGATTTCAAAAGAGGAACTTCCAGACCCAACTATAATGCCGGCACGCAAAACGGTTAGACTAAAATCTCCTTTATACAGGATTTCTTCCACGTTTTTGCGTGACCATAGATGTTTGGACAAGTTAGCATCATTAACAATACCGCTCAAGTAGATTACCTGCTTAATGCTGGTTTCAGCAACATAGGCATTAAAGTTTCTAGCGGTCGTAGCTTCCATTTCGTCAAAATCCTTGGTGGACGTACTCATGGAATGTATCAAAAAATATGCGGCGTCTAAATCTTTTGGAAGCTTGTCCGGTTCAACATCTTTCAAAAAATCAATTTCAACAATATCGATTTGCTTCTTTACTTCATCGTCAACGGATAGCCGGTCCGCATCCCTAACGGCGCAGACTACTTCATGGCCGGCCTCCAATAGTTGTGGCAGCAAGCGCATTCCAATATAACCGTTGGCACCTGTAAGTAATATTCTCATTTTTTGGGGAGTTTGAACATTTTAAAAATTATATAAAAAGGGAAAAGCGTAATCAGTATCGTACAGAATAGGATGAACCAACCTAAATCAATGACTTTGACTTCGTTCACTAATAAGATGGTGTGAAGTGAAATCAAAAAAAATAAAAGTGATATTCCCAAATTTATCCAAACCACCATTCTTATGCTCATAGAATATAGTTTTGGCGCATTTAAGGTATTTACCTTAAGGGGGTAATTGTAGTTCCAAGGTTTCATTCTTGTAGTAATTAGATACATACCATAATATAATAGAACACTTAATATTGGTAGAGCCCAAATCGTGGTCCTATTTCCAAATCCATCGGCCTCTCCCTTTAAATTAAAATGTATTGGTATAGTTTGAGGGAGATCAAAATAAAATATTGCAACCAGTAAAAAATTTAAAGCTACGGTTATCCAACCTACCCTAAGTATTTTGCGGTCAGTTGAATTTGGTTCAATATTTATTTTTGGATGACTATTGAACATTTTATAAATCCTCTATAGAAGTAGGCGTATTATCGGCCTTATAGCCCAAAATCTTCTTAAAAAACTTTTGTACAGCCTTGGTGTCGGATTCAACTTTTATAAAATAGTTGTCCCGATAAATGGAATACACGGAGGCATCACCTTTATATAAGGTGAGCTTATAATAGGGAATGACCAGGGCAAAGGTTTCCAATAAAGACCTAAACCGGACAATGATGCCTTTAGGCCTCATTTCTATGTTACAGGTATCCCTGTTGTTATCCAGTAAAAGTAGATTTCTAATTTCAAGGCTCGTTTCGGTAATTATCAATTTAGGGGAGCCAATTCCTCCCATAGCCCATCTTTCCTTGAGCGTAAATGGTTTTCCTACTGCTTCATCCACCTTTTTGGTGATGCTTTTGTTATTGTAAGATACGTTCAATAGCATATTCAAATATTTTGTCCAAATTTTATCATGTTTCCATCCTCGTCAAGGATAGCAAATTCTCGGACACCCCAAGGTTGAATTTTCAAGGGTCCGTTAGAATGAAACACACCTGCATTCTTCATTTTAGTATACAACGTATCCACATCAAGTACATGGACATGGCAACTGGTGTTCTCCGGATGAATTTTGTCGTTACATTTCCAAAAATGGATTTCGACCTTGTTCCGAGAAATGACCGCATAATCCTCGTCTTTCGAACCTATTTTGTCGAAATCCATTTTTTGCTTATAAAACTGGACCGTTTTATGGATGTTCAGGGATGCCAGCACAGGAATGGCCCGCTGCAAATGTTCCATTTCGCTTTTTTTCTTAAAGTTAAATAAAAGGATAGGGAATGACTGCATTATCTCCATAAAAGCTTAAAATTGTTTAGTTTTGCAGCCTTATTATAAGCTGTCGATGAACATTCATAAAGTCCTAGATCAGAAAGTAAAAGAAGCGGTTTCATCCATTTATAAGGTGACCTTGCCTTTGGTGGAATTTCAACCCACCCGTAAAGATTTTGAAGGGGACGTTACCGTGGTTGTATTCCCAATGCTTAAACATGTAAAAGGTAATCCTGTTAAGATTGGAGAGCAAATTGGGCAGTATTTGGAAAGGGAAGTAGCAGCCGTCTCCGGTTTCAATGTGATAAAAGGATTCTTGAACATACTAATATCCGATGTGTTTTACCTTGAGTCTTTCAAAGAAATAGTAGCTCATAAAAATTACGGTAGCGTAACGGCGAAAAGTGATGCGGTTATGGTGGAATATTCATCGCCTAATACCAACAAGCCTTTACACTTGGGGCATATCCGAAATAATTTATTGGGATATTCCATAGCCGAAATTTTAAAGGCGGCCGGGAAAAAGGTCTATAAAACACAGATTATCAATGACCGTGGGATTCATATTTGCAAAAGTATGTTG
>CAJQMW010000241.1 GCA_905479535.1 uncultured Maribacter sp.
GAAAATTTACGTGCCAGCCCATTAGTAGAAAAGATAGTTACTATTGGCTCACCCTCAGAATTTCACGAAATTATAACTCATTTTCAGAATTTATTGGGTTTCAATGATAAGCTATTAAATGCCTTGGACCACTATATTCAAAATCGGTTCGGGTTCACGATTCGTGAGTTTTCCACTTCTAGATTTGCAAGGACCAATAGAAAAAAGGGTCTTTTATTTCATGACAGGTTTGATAAAATTACACCCTACCACGCTTCGGAACAGGTCAGTTCCCAATGGGAAAACAGCGAACTTAAAACTACCGAAGGTTTGGGACATTCCATGCATCAAGATGAAGTAAATGACCAAATTGTAGCCTTTCTAAAATCGTAGAAAAGAACTATTTTTATTTAAAATAAATACACATGTCAAAAGTTACTCCTTTCCATATAGCCATACCGGTTCATAACTTATCGGAATGTAGAACATTTTACAGAGAGGTGCTCAATTGTGAAGAAGGTAGAAGTAGTGATCATTGGGTAGATTTTAATCTTTTCGGACATCAATTGGTAATTCATTACAAGCCTAAAACTGATACGCAGGGCTTGCATCATAATCCAGTTGATGGTCATGATGTTCCTGTACCCCACTATGGAGTAGTCCTACCATGGGAAACTTTTGAGTCGTTTTCAGAGGAACTAAAATCCAAAAACATAAAATTCATTATAGAACCCTACGTCCGCTTTAAGGGACAAGTGGGGGAACAGGCGACCATGTTCTTTTTAGATCCCGCTGGTAATGCCTTGGAGTTCAAAGCGTTTAAGGATATGGGGCAGCTTTTTGCGAAATAAGGCCTCCCCTAACCCCTCCCGAGGAGGGGAAAACTACGTAAAATGTTGGAAGTCTTTTTACAGAATACTTAGAGACTCACGATGATACTTTTATTGGGACCAGGCTGTTGGTTTTCTATCCCAGCGGTGCTTTTTTAATTCTTGATATAAATTCCGGGACAATCCCTTTCCGTCACTAGTCGCCGTATTTGCCAAGACGTTCCGTTGCTTTCGCATACCGGGAATCACTGTTCCCACACTTTTGTTCATCAATATAAAACGTAATGCCATTTCTGCCATGGTCATACCTTTTGGGATTAAAGGTCGTAGGGCGTCCGCATGTTCTACCGATGAATTTAAATTTTCAGGAACAAAGTAAGTACCCCGCCAATCTCCTTCAGGAAAGGTAGTTTCTTTCGTAATATTTCCGGTTAACGTACCCTCATCAAAAGGAACACGGGCAATAATCCCAATATCCAATTGATCACAAAGTGGAAAAAGTTTGTCCTCTGGCGCTTGGTCAAAAATGTTGTAAATGACCTGTACTGTATCCAAAGCTCCCGTTTCTAGCGCTTTGATCCCATTTTCTGGTTCCCATCGATTCATACTAATTCCCATGGCGGTAATCTTCCCCGAACTCTTCAAATCCTCAACTGCCCTTTGCCATTCTTCCCGATGGCTCCAACCATCGTCCCACGTGTGAAATTGCATGAGGTCCAACTGTTCTGTTCCGAGGTTTTTTAAAGTTTTGTGGGTAAAATCCATAATGTGGCCAACTGGATAAGACTCTTCAAAACCATATTCCGGCTTTGCAGGCCATTCAAAATTTTTGGGAGGAATTTTGCTCGCCATATATAATTTCTTGGATGGATGCCTGCGAACCAACTGTCCTAAGAGTTCCTCGCTGTGTCCTTCCCCATAGCCCCATGCCGTATCAAAAAAGTTAACGCCGTTCTCTACGGCCAGGCCCAATGACAACTCAGATTGCTTATCGCTACTCTCCGTCCAGCCCGCCATGCCCCACATACCGTAACCCACTTCACTAACTTGCCAATCCGTTTTTCCGAATCTTCTATAGTTCATAATCTCTAAATGTTATTAAAGCTTTCTATTCTTTTACTTTGATAATTATCTTGTCGTTTATTTTTAGAACATCATTTATAAAACTTGATTTGTCCTTTGGAGAAATTAGAATGGAATTATTTCCTTCATATACAATTTCGAGTCGGTCCAGTGAGGCGGCCGGGGAACTTATTAAACTATTGGTCTCCGATATTTTCGTAATTGACATAATATCTATTTTCTTGTTAACCAAAAAACTAGATTTAATAGTTAATTTCTCGTTTTCTACTAAATAATAAGTATTGGAAATAAGATGATTCACAAATAATAAAACCATTCCGTTTATAAAAAGCACAAGACCGTTGAACGGCGAAAAAAACAATGGGACAACAAGGACAAGAAATATTACCCCGAATAAACCATAACTTACTCCTGATTGATATTTTTTCATAAATTTTTTAACATCTTTTTCACCATCACACATGTCAAATATTAAGGTAGCCGATATTCTATATCAGTATTGCTGAAAGGCATCGGAAACAAATCCCAATACCGTGGGTAGTGCTTCCCGCCAGTAGGTCCAATTATGGGCACCGTCCCCAACCCTATATTCATGTGGTATCTCTTTTTTCTTCATTGCAATATGCACCAAACTATTTCCTTCATATAAAAAATCGTCGTCCCCACAATCAATATACCAGCGAATGGATTTTACGTCGTCAACAGGTGTAGTTTTGAGTAGCTCCAAAACATTGTGCCGTTCAAAATAGGCTTTCAATTGGGACTTGGTATATTTTTCTTTGTACCATTCCATTCGGTCTTCCAATTCCTTCATTGTCAAAGGACCGACGTACGCACTTAAGGGGCAGGCGGATGAAAACAATTCGGGATGGTGTAACGCATACATAAAAGTACCGCCCCCACCCATGGAAAGTCCGGCAACTGCACGGTACCTTTTCTTCCTTTTAATCCGATATTTTTCTTCAACATTAGGCATAAACTCTTCAAAGAAGAAATCTTCGTACTTCCATTCCCCCGCATTAAAATATCCCATTCTACCGGTATCGGCATCGGGCATGACAATGATCATTGGTGTAGCCGTACCCTCTTTAATGGCATTGTCCGTTATCCGTAGTACTTCTCCAAATTGTATCCAACCCGTGTGGTCATCGGTAGCGCCGTGCAAGAGGTATGGCACGGGATAACTGCGTTCGGAACTTTCATAATCCGGTGGAAGGTAGACCGCATATTTACGTTCGCCATTCAAAATTTCACTTGTCATGCTAAGGTTATCGTAAACCTTGCCAGATTGTGCCTTCATGGTACTATGTGTGCAGATGAGAAATAGGAAAAAGAGTATGATGTTTTTCATATTCGTATAAATTATTCTAAGAACTGGTTTAAACTAAAAGCAGTACTATTAGCACTAAGTGGTTGTTTTTTATATTCCAAATTGACTAAAATGATGGTTCAAATGGTATAAGGTCAAGCGTATCCATTTTTCTTTGTTCATGTTCCCAAAATAGGGATGTATACCAAATTCAAAATCTTCGTCTAGCTTAGAGAAGTCCAAAACATGCTGTTTTAAAATCGCTATATCATTTTCAAAAATGGTAGGTTTTGTCCCCCCTCCTTCCACTTGCCCAAGACCTTTGGCAGCAGGAACCGTTTTACCGGCCTTGGATAAGGATATGACCTCTTCAGCTTTCAACCGACCGTATTCCTCAGCTCTAAAAGTGCCCAGTGCCAGTCTCATTTGGTCTGTACAATGACATATCATTTGATGCGCGTTCATTTTACCAAATAAGGGGCTACTATCTGATCGAAGTTTATCCAACCTCTGAAATATGATTTCTATTTCTTCGTCCTTCATTTTTTTATCAGTTAGATTATAAAATTTAAAAACTATTTTTAGGATATATGAATGGATATTGACACAGTTTTAACCTAGCGATAGTCCTTTACGACGGACCCAAAAATAGGCGAATACCATATTGGGTACCCAAGCCAACCACGCTACGGTACGATAAGCCGGTAAAAAAGAACCAAAAGCTATGGTGAGTAACGGCAACCATATTCGTAACGTCACTGCACCAAAGCACGCCGCATAACTATATATCATATAAACCCGATGCTTGTCTATATCTCCCGCTCTTATGGCCCTATACGCCATTATCGTAAAATAGAGCCAAACAATACCTAAGCCCAAAAACCCTGATTTCGCAATTAAGCCACCCGTGGCGTAGAAAGCAATACCAACTCCACATATTCCACTTATTACAACTGCCCCCACATAAATCTTACCAATGAATCGGTGACGATTCAAATTGGTATTGCGAAATCGTTTGCTAAACTGGATCCAACCCACCATCAAGGCCAAACCTCCAAAACATATATGCCCAAAGAAACCGATGTTCCACAAGAGGTTGGCCAATAACTCCTTACTTTTTGACAAGCGCAAACCGATTTCGCCATCGGCAAATACGTACGTAAGTGGATAAAGCCCTACGCCTATCGCCATAAAACCAAATACAAACCAGGCTACCTTATTTGTTCTGTTCATTACCTCAGCTCTTATTTATACCTCCAACTGGTCAAATCTGCACCTTTAGGGGCACTTTCCGCAATACGCTCCATAATTTTTGGCACGTACATACTATTATAGCGCAACCTGCTTATGGCATTAGGAAGTTCCGGGTCCCCGTTCCAGCAATGTTCCGCACGATCCCCGTACAAAACTTCCCCATCGTAATAGGGCTCAGTGGTGTTTTCCAAAAAATCCTCCATCAGATAGACCGCATTGTTCAAATAATAATTATCCATGTCGCCACAGTAAATATGGATTTTCCCTTTTAAATTGTCGCCCAGTTTTTCCCAATCCCGTTCCATAATATGCCTTAGGTCATAATTCTCTTTCCAATATTCCGCAACCTTGTGGTCTATAGCACCGGTCATTTTATCCCAAATCCGAACAGGATACCCGTCGTCGCCTTGTGGAGAGTAGGTAGCTTCCCAAATATCCCATTGTTGGCCTGAGCGTGACTTATCGCCCAAAACCAATTCCAAGTGATTGCCCTCCCTTAGAGTTGACTGTATATCTCCTAAGTAATCCCGATGTGCGGGAACTTCCAAGGCTTTATTTGCACTCTCGTAATAATAGGCATTCTCGTCCTCATAAATATTGGTGAGGCAGTGGGCCCTAAAATCTATCGGATCCGGACAGGCTGCAAAACAACCATTATATTCTTCCGTGTATTTTACCTGTACCGCCAAGGCTTCCCAACCCCCTGTAGAGCCGCCATAGAGGAAACGGGACCAACCTTCGCCCATTCCTCTAAATCGTCTTTCGATTTCTGGAATCAATTCATAGGTGATGGCATCCCCATAAGGTCCTTGATTGGCGGAGTTTACCGCATAGGAATCGTCATAGTAGGGCGTTGGATGCTGTATTTCTATAATCAGCATTCTTGGAAAATCAGGCCCGTTCGATCGTTTGTAAAAATCATAGGCCTCTTGCTGTTGGATAATGTTGTATCCCCCCAAATCAAAACGCTCGGAATACTCCGGTTCCATTTCCGGGTCTGGCGGTGTAGTTCTAAAGCCTCCGAAATCATCCGGGAAATGCCCGTGAAAAACCATAAGTGGATATTTAGCATCAGGATGCTCATTAAATCCTTTGGGTAATAGTACATGGGCTCCCAAATACATATCCCTTCCCCAGAATTCGGATAGTTTTTCAGATCTTATTTTAATATGTTTGATCCACTCTGTATCCTCCGGTTCCGGAATTGGTGGAATTACTTGATCCATTACCACGGCAACGTTTTCAATTACATTCTCCACCACCCTGATTTTAAAAGGCCTACTGTATAAATTTCCTGGAGAACTCCGCCATTGCTGACCTTCGCCATTATCCATAGGTAATTTTACGGTATGCCCGGTGGAAAGGTTAAAAGTTTCGTAGGTATGTAAAAGTGCTTGGACCGAATATTCTCCTGGAGGGACCTCCGCTAAACTGGAGTAAGGATAGCCAAAAACGGTTTCGTCAAAAGTAATCATATCGCCCGGATTCATGGCGTCCACATTTACTCCAAAAACCAATTGTCCGTAAAGACCATCGTTTATCTGGAAACGCGGTTCTTTGTCATCGTTATTTGAAAGCATCAATAATAACCTACCATCTTTAGGAGTTTCGCTTGCCTTGTCATTGAACGAAACGTTGATGGAAATAGATGGTTCTTTTTCGTTCTGTTGGCACCCTGTCAATAGCAGAACACCAAGGAGCACTATCATTGTTATTCTTTGCATGGTTGAAATTGTTTCCCAAAAGATACATCATTCCCCAAAGGCAGCAAATAACAATTTCAAGATTTCTACGTTTAATTAAAGTATGAACCAGGTGATTATACCTACTAAATTACCAAGTCATGAAAAGAACAGTACTTTTTATTTTAGCAGTTGGGCTTATGGCTATCGTTAATAGTTGTGAATACGATGACAGTAACGATATTGATATTTTAAAACCCACAGATTCTACAGCAACCGGTATAACCTTACGGGATACACCAAAATAAAAAACCTCCAATTCGCAGATTGAAGGTTCCATTTCTAAAATTCTGTTATTCCTTATTCCTATGTCGTTCCCTGGCCAACAAGGTATTTTTTAACAGCATGGCTATAGTCATAGGGCCCACACCCCCGGGTACAGGCGTTATATATGATGCTTTCTTGCTCACATTTTCAAAGTCTACATCTCCAGTTATGTAATATCCTCGTTCGCGGGAGTCATCAGGGACACGAGTAATACCTACATCAATAACCACGGCATCATCCTTCACCATTTCCGCTTTCAAGAAATTAGGCACGCCTAAAGCAGAAATAACAATATCCGCTTGGGAAATGATTTGGGTTATGTTTTTGGTATGACTGTGCGTTAGGGTCACCGTAGAATTTCCTGGCCAGCCTTTTCTCCCCATTAAAATGCTCATAGGTCGACCAACGATATGACTTCTTCCAATAACAACGGTATGCTTTCCTTTGGTATCCACATTGTACCGCTCCAGTAGCTCCAAGATTCCGAAAGGAGTGGCTGGTATAAAGGTGCTCATATCCAAAGCCATTTTACCAAAGTTGGTAGGGTGAAAAACGTCAACATCCTTATCTGGATGTACCGCCATAATTACTTTTTGGGTATCAATTTGTTCGGGTAACGGAAGTTGCACTATAAAGCCATCGATATTGTCATCCTCATTAAGTTGATGGATTTTTTTTAATAATTCTTGTTCCGAAGTGGTACTGGGCATCTTCACCAACGTAGACTCAAAACCAACTCGTTCACAGGAACGTACCTTACTACCAACATAAGTTAAGCTAGCCCCATCGTTGCCTACGATTATGGCCGCTAAATGAGGTACCTTCTCCCCTTTTTCCTTCATCTTCGCCACCTCGGCAGCAATTTCCGCTTTAATATCGTTTGAGACTTTTTTACCGTCCAGAATTTTCATTGTTTCAATATTTAAGGTTCAAGGTTTTAACGGTTAAATTTTCAACCCTTATACTCCGACTTCATTAAGTAATTGATGAAACTACTTATTTTCCTGCTTTCCAGTAACACTTTATCTCGATGGTTTTCTAAAATTTCCTTTGAGATATGGTTTCTGTCAAAAGCTCTATACAACTGTGAACGCAGTTCACCACAGGAAGCTTTTGCAATACTCAAATATTGAATAAATTCTTTGTTTCCATTTCTTTCAAAACCTTCAGCAATATTATCCATTATAGAGCCTGAACTTCTATCCATTTGATTTCTTAAAGCATAGTTATTCCCTAAGGCATGGTCTCAAAAAGTAGATGAGTATCATTATAAATTTCTCTGGCCAGCATCCATAATTTGTAAATCTTCAAATTTTTCAACTTTACCCAATACGATTTATCTTTGAACGTTGAACTTTAAACTGCAAAATATACTATCGCATATTTTGCATCATCTGCATCATCTTTTTACCGCCACCACCTTGCATCATTTTCATCATTTTGCTCATTTGGTTAAACTGCTTGAGCAATTGGTTCACCTCCTGAACATCCCTTCCGCTTCCCTTGGCAATTCGCTTTTTACGACTTGCGTTCAATTTGGACGGGGTAGATCGCTCATCGGGAGTCATGGAATGTATTATGGCCTCTATATGCTTAAAGGCATCATCATCTATATCCAAACCTTTAAGGGCCTTACCGGCCCCGGGAATCATGCCCATAAGGTCTTTCATGTTCCCCATCTTTTTAATTTGCTGTATCTGGCTTAGGAAATCATCAAAACCGAACTTGTTCTTCGCAATTTTCTTTTGAATCTTGCGGGCCTCTTCCTCATCAAACTGCTCCTGTGCTCTTTCTACAAGGGAAATAACATCTCCCATACCTAAAATACGGTCCGCCATACGGCCTGGGTAGAAGACGTCTATCGCTTCCATCTTCTCACCGGTACCAATAAACTTTATGGGTTTATCTACGACCGATTTAATGGATATGGCGGCACCACCACGGGTATCACCATCCAATTTGGTTAAAATGACCCCATCAAAATTAAGGATGTCGTTAAAAGCTTTAGCGGTATTTACGGCATCTTGACCGGTCATGGAATCC
>CAJQMW010000242.1 GCA_905479535.1 uncultured Maribacter sp.
AAGCATGAGTGCCGTGCCTATGACTGGGTACAAAACCGAGTTGAACTATGATGTGGTCAAAGCGGGACATGAGGACTACTATTGGGGTATGGGAAATACGGCTGAAGCGGTTGCCCAAGAATATAAAGTTTCCCGTGAAGATCAAGATGAGTTTGCGTATAATTCGCATATGAAGGCACTTAAGGCACAGGCCGAAGACCGCTTTCAGGACCAGATTGTTCCCATAGAAGTGGAAGAAACTTTTGTTGGGGCTGATGGCAAAAAAGCGTCGAAGAAATACACCGTAACCAAAGATGAAGGTCCACGTGCCGGAACTTCGGTTGAAGTCTTGAATAAACTGAGACCGGTGTTTGCCGCGAATGGTAGTGTAACGGCCGGTAATTCCTCTCAAATGAGTGATGGGGCCGCATTTGTTTTGGTAATGAGCGGGGAAATGGTGAAAGAGCTTAATCTGGAACCCATCGCACGATTGGTGAATTATGCCGCTGCGGGAGTACCCCCTAGAATTATGGGAATCGGACCGGTAGTTGCCGTTCCAAAAGCACTGAAACAAGCGGGCTTAAAACAAGACGACATAGAGCTAATTGAATTGAACGAAGCCTTTGCTTCACAATCCTTGGCGGTCATACGCGAATTAGAGCTAAACCAAGACATCGTAAATGTGAATGGCGGCGCCATCGCCTTGGGTCATCCGCTCGGTTGCACCGGGGCAAAACTATCCGTGCAGTTGTTCGATGAAATGCGTAAGCGTAACATGCAAGGCAAATACGGCATGGTGACCATGTGCGTAGGTACTGGGCAAGGCGCTGCTGGGATTTATGAATTTCTCAACTAGAACAATGAGACAAGAGTCAAGAGAAAAGACCAGAAATGAAAAGACACAATTTTAAAAAATTGAGAATTTGGGAAGAGGGAATGGATTTAGTCGATGAGACTTATTCTCTAGTTTCCACTTTTCCAATAGCTGAAAAATTTAATCTTATTTCTCAACTCGCGCGCTGTTCAGTTTCCATTCCATCAAATATTGCAGAAGGAACAAGTAAATCAACAGACAAACATTTCAATAGATACATCGAAAATAGCTTGGGTTCAGCTTTTGAGTGGGAAACACAACTAATTGTTGCCTATCGTCAAAGCTATATTGACCAAGAAAAATTTGAAACATTAACGAATAGAATACAAAAGTTACAAAAAATGATTTCTGGACTTCAGGGTGGACTAAATTCTTAGTCTTGATTCTTGTTTCCTAAATCTAAAATCAAGAGAAATATGAGTACAGAAACAATACAAAAAGAACTACTACGAGGAGGTCAATTTCTTGTAAAAGAAACCAATTGTGAAGATATTTTCACCCTAGAGGATTTAAACGAAGAGCAGCGCATGATGCGTGAAAGCACCAAGGAATTCGTTGACCGTGAACTTTGGGCGCATTGGGAACGCTTTGAAAATAAGGACTACGCTTATACCGAGGAAACAATGCGTAAAGCTGGCGAACTTGGTTTACTGAGTGTAGCCGTTCCTGAATCTTATGGAGGTATGGGAATGGGTTTTGTCTCTACCATGCTGGTATGTGATTACATCTCCGGAGCTACGGGGTCTTTTAGTACTGCCTTTGGTGCACACACAGGTATTGGTACAATGCCGATTACCTTATACGGCACGGAAGAACAAAAGCAAAAGTATGTACCCAGGCTTGCTTCGGGAGAATGGTTTGGAGCTTACTGTTTAACAGAGCCGGGAGCTGGATCTGATGCCAATTCGGGGAAAACAAAAGCGGTTCTTTCTGAGGATGGTAAGCATTATAGCATTTCCGGACAGAAAATGTGGATATCCAATGCTGGGTTCTGTAACCTATTTATTGTTTTTGCTAGAATTGAGAACGATAAAAATATCACTGGATTCATTGTAGAAAATGACCCGTCCAATGGTATAACCCTTGGTGACGAGGAAAAAAAGTTAGGGATTCATTCCTCTTCTACACGACAGGTTTTCTTTAACGAAACCAAAGTTCCCGTTGAAAATATGCTATCCGAACGTGGGAATGGGTTTAAAATAGCGATGAACGCATTAAACGTTGGCCGTATAAAACTAGCCGCAGCATGTTTAGATGCACAAAGAAGGGTAATCAACGAGGCCACCAAATATGCCAATGAACGAATCCAGTTCAAAACACCTATTATCAGTTTTGGGGCTATAAAGGCGAAGATTGCCGACATGGCCACGAATGTTTACGTGGATGAGTCTGCATCCTATCGCGCGGCAAAGAATATTGAAGACAGAATTGCCATTAGGGAAGCGGAAGGCAATACACATCAAGAGGCAGAACTTAAAGGTGTCGAAGAATATGCCATTGAATGTTCTATTCTTAAGGTAGCCGTTTCGGAGCATGCACAAGATACTACGGACGAAGGAATCCAAATTTTCGGCGGTATGGGCTTCAGTGCCGATACGCCTATGGAATCTGCTTGGAGAGACGCTAGGATAGCTAGAATTTACGAGGGCACCAATGAAATAAACCGAATGTTAGCCGTTGGAATGTTGGTCAAGAAGGCCATGAAAGGCCACGTAGATTTGCTAGGCCCAGCAACAGCAGTAGGTGAAGAGTTGATGGGAATTCCTTCTTTTGACACTCCAGATTACTCTGAATTGTTCGCTGAAGAAAAAGATTTAATAAATAGACTTAAAAAAGTATTTTTAATGGTGGCCGGAAGTGCCGTTCAGAAATTTGGACCGCAGTTGGACGAACACCAGCAATTACTTATGTCCGCTTCCGATATTCTGATTCAGGTATATCTTGCGGAGTCGGCATTATTGAGAACGGAAAAGAACGCAAAACGATTTGGCGAGGATGCGCAGTCCACACAAATAGCTATGTCCAAATTATATCTCTATAGAGCAACGGACATTATTGCACAGAAGGGTAAAGAAGCCATCGTTTCATTTACGGAAGGCGATGAGCAACGTATGATGCTTATGGGCCTAAAGAGATTTACAAAATATACCAATAACCCAAACGTAGTGGCTTTACGCACCCAAATTGCGGATAAAGTAGCTTCGGATAACGGGTACACCTTTGATTAAAATTGACTAATTCAGATTACACTTTTGTTTTGTTAGACAGAAGAAAGACCGCTCTTAAAAGGAGCGGTTTTTTAATTTAAAGCATACAAAGTAGGGCTAATGAACGAAAATAGGTATGCATAATACTGGTCATTTATTTTTCTATATTATACAGATAATTAAACATAAACGATTATAAATGTTATATTTTTTATATCTTTTGGAGATAACATAAAACACTTATAAAAAATGAAAAAATTATTATCCATCCCCCTCAAATTGTCAATTTTATCGCTTGCAAGTTTAGCTGTAATAATGTCATGTACAAATGACCAAATAGAGGCAGAGGAACAACTTACCTCAGTTTCATCAAAAGCTACGTCAACTGCAGATGTAATGGTTATGCTCAAGGAGGAATCGTTATCTGCTGAATTTCTTACCCAAATTGAAAATATGGGTGCGACGATTAGATCTACCACCGCGGAAATTGGAATAGTAAA
>CAJQMW010000243.1 GCA_905479535.1 uncultured Maribacter sp.
TCAAGTAATTCGGCCACACAACTACGTACGGGTTTAAGATTTAATTACTTAGATGCATTTCAAAAACAGCTTTGGGAACCCCGTTTTATGTTCAATCAAAGATTTGGAGAATATTTCAACTTGGAAGTATTGGGAGAGTTCAAACACCAAAGTACATCCCAAATCATTAATTTTCAAAATGATTTTTTAGGCCTTGAAAAAAGAAGATGGCAACTCTCCAATGATGTGTCCGTTCCAGTAATTACAAGTAAGCAAGCATCACTGGGAATAAACTATAATAGGAACGGTTGGCTGATAAATGCTGTTTCCTTCTTTAAAAAAGTAAATGGTATAACTACTCAAAGTCAGGGTTTTCAAGGTCCCTATGAATTTTTAAGAGCATCTGGTTCTTATGAGGCTACGGGCCTTGATGTATTATTTAGAAAGCAATTTTTGAACAATAGTTTATGGATGAGCTATTCTTTCCTTAACAGTGATTATTTTTTTGACGGACTCCAAGAAACAGGTTTCCCTAATAATTATGATATCTCACATGGCATTACCCTAGGAACTAATTATACATTGGGAAAATTACTTTTTGCTTTGGGGTTAAATTGGCGTACGGGAAGACCGTATACAAGGCCTGTACTAGATAATGAAGTAATGGATGGGGAAATTAATTATGGAGTTGTCAATGAAGAGCGACTTAAGGATTATTTACGTCTAGACTTTTCTGCTAACTACCAATTTGATTTGGGTAAAAATGCCAAGACTCAATTAGGTCTATCTGTATGGAACTTGCTTGACAGGAATAATTTTATAAATACATTTTACCGACTTGCACCATCGCAGGAAGATTTGACCACTCGAATAAATCAAAGTTCCCTTGGGCTTACACCAAACTTTTCTATGAAAGTTTTTTTCAATTAAAGTGTTAGGAATTAGCGTCTTAATTTGGGCCCTTAGCTAACAATTGTAGCAATAAGAATGCATTGTATAATAGAGAAGAGTATGATGCCCTTTAAACAGACATTATTAAACTCGAACATTTTTTGAATTTGTTCGTCCTGAATCAAGATTACTTCTTTGGTTGATTTGGAATTTTTCATGAGTTTTACTTTCTGAGTTATACCTATATAACAACTGACTTCTAAAAACTCCTGAAAAAAATTATAGAAAATAAGATTTTCGAAACCGGTTTAGAAACTCAGTTTGTTTAGGAATTCCCTGTATCAATTTTTATTACTGGGTTACTATCCTTTTCTTAATCGTTTTTTAGTGCATGACCCAGAAAACAAAGCTACTACCTTGAAAATTACAAGCCATACATTTTCAGAAATCGGTTTTTACATTGGGATCCCTTCCAAAATTTTGGTATCGGTCTCATCATGTATTGTCTCTTTTTCAATTGCTTTGCCACTAATTGAGAGCCATTCCATATTCTTTTTATATCGTTTAATTCGATTTTCCTTCAAAGGATCCATTACCATCAAATAAATCCATTCATTGTCAAGAAGTATTTTCAGATTCTCATTTCTCGAAAGGATGCCAGAGACTCTCTCGATTGGTGCTTGAATCATGACCGATAATCGTAAGGGTTGATGATACATCGCATCGTCCGAGCCAAAAAGCGACTGTAGCGGCAGACCCATTTTTAGGTCGCCTCCGTTACCCTGAACCACTCCGAATTTCCCTGTGATATTATGCGTGATTTTAGAACCACCTCCATATATATCGTTATCTACCGTTGAAAAATAGTAGTGATTGTTGATCCATTGTGTAACGACCAATGGTCCCTGCATGATGCCTTCCAATGCCTTTCCTTCAGCATCCAACTTCCAATCATAGGAATGAAGGAAGCATCGGCTGTAGAGATTGGTGTTCTTGGTCAAGCTGCGCGGACCAACAATAAAGCCTGCGTTTTTGGCAAGTCCCCATTCTGGCCTCGTTTCTCCCCAATCATTTGCCTTTCGTTGGGCCGAAGCGACACTATTCACTTTGTAGCCAAGTCTATCTTGAGTAGCGGTCCGCTGTGCTTTTAAAAGGTTTGTTTTTAAGGTTTGGACCAATGTCCTGTGCAATTCTGGAACTTCCGAGTCAAAGAGGACGATATCATCCGTGGTCGTGTTATGTTCCGCACCTATAAAAAGGGTGTTCTCCGGTATCACCACATTGTGACTCTCGGCCAAGGCTTTTCTGACTTCAGGAAGATTTGCGAGTTTCGCCAACATGCGGGCATTATGTCGTCCCGGACTTGCGGCACATGCGCCACAATCTAAACTGGACCCAAATGGATTATTAGCGGAATGACTCCCATGGCCCGCAAAAATGACCAGAGGCGCAAATTGTTTCCAGCCGGTCAAAGCAAATGCCGATTTCACGATGCCCACTTTCTCTTCCAATGGAATTCCGAGCGGCAACTCATCCTCGTTGTTGGCCTTATTGATATCGGGCTGAGATATATGTTCCATTTTGGACGCTTTCCGGTTGCTTGCTTTATAGAGTCGTCTTGGCAACAACGTTCTGCCAAGTAGCGAAAGTCCGTAAAACCACCCGGAGCCTTCGACGTACCCAAAGGCAGATGGTAACATATTTTTCATTCGCCTTAAAAAATAGTCAACGAATTGCGACACCTCAACTTTTTTCTCGTAGGCTACCAAATCCTCTTTTTTACTCGTCCGGGCAATTTCCGAAACGGTATAGGCCGACGACACAATCGGTGGACAGGCTTTGCGGATAATACCATCGTTTAGACTTTCATAGTCCATCGCAATTCCGAAGAATCCGGCATAGCCATACGTTTCATAGTTTCCACTTGCTTCCACATGGCGTCGTATAAGTTCTGATCGTGTATCGATGCAGAACACCATTTGTGCGTCTGGAACGGTGGTTACAGCAGATGAATTGGTCGTTATCAATTGGTTGTCCAAGGTTTTAATCAATTGGTCTTGCCAGCTTTGCTCCCATGCCCTTAACCAGATGTATTGCAATTTTGCCAAATCCGTACCGATGCTTTCTTTCGCAACTTCCGGAAGGATTTGAAGATTCAATTTTTGGGTCGTCCAAAGACGCGCTGCCAAATAATCCATCAAACTTATCGGAAAAACCTGCTGCCAATCGGAGCCTGAAGCAGTACGATGGTTGATATACCCGGTCCAGCCTGGCAGTGCTGCCAGATGGTGGGTGAAAATCGTAACGTAATCACTTTTTGAATACTCTTTTAA
>CAJQMW010000244.1 GCA_905479535.1 uncultured Maribacter sp.
GGGAAGCTAATCCTATTGAAATTTTATCGAACCTTTTTATTGGGTTATTATCTTTTATTCTAGCCATAATAGCGTGCTGATAATGATTTTAATTTTTGTTTCTTAATAGTCTTTACAACTATTTACTTATTCCTCAAGTCTAATATCTAAACCTAATCCCTTAAGTTCATGCATTAAAACGTTGAAAGATTCTGGTAAACCAGGTTCTGGCATCGTCTCTCCTTTAACAATGGCCTCATACGTTTTAGCCCTTCCGATAACATCATCGGACTTCACCGTAAGAATTTCACGCAAAGTCGCCGAAGCACCGTAAGCCTCTAACGCCCAAACTTCCATTTCTCCAAAACGTTGACCACCAAATTGGGCTTTACCACCCAATGGTTGTTGCGTAATTAAAGAGTAAGGCCCAATAGATCTTGCGTGCATCTTATCGTCTACCATGTGACCCAGTTTCAACATATAAATGACACCTACCGTTGCAGGCTGATCAAAACGTTGACCTGTACCACCATCATAAAGATAGGTATGTCCAAATCTTGGAATTCCTGCTTCATCGGTATACTCATTTATCTGATCCAGTGTAGCTCCGTCGAAAATTGGTGTAGCATATTTTCTACCTAGTTTGAGACCGGCCCAACCTAAGACAGTTTCATATATCTGACCAATATTCATACGAGAAGGTACACCTAACGGATTCAAAACGATATCCACCGGCGTTCCATCCTCTAAGAACGGCATATCTTCCTGACGTACAATTCTGGAAACGATACCTTTGTTACCATGACGACCTGCCATTTTATCCCCAACTTTTAGCTTGCGCTTTTTGGCTATGTAAACCTTGGCCAACTTCATAATTCCCGCAGGTAATTCATCTCCCACAGAAATAGTAAACTTGTCCCTTCTTAAGTTCCCTTGAAGATCGTTCAGTTTAATTTTATAATTATGAAGTAAATCCGCAACCGAGTCGTTTGTTTTGCTATCGGTTGTCCAGCTACCACTTACCAAATGCGCGAAATCGTCTACCGAGTTCAACATTTTCATGGTATACTTTTTACCTTTTGGCAATACCTCTTCACCTAAATCGTTCAATACCCCTTGAGATGTTTTACCATTTACAAGCGTAAACAACTTCTCTACCAAAATATCCTTTAATTCTTGGAATTTCACTTCATACTCCAATTCCAATTTTGATAGATCCTCTTTATCCTCAGAACGCTTGCGCTTATCCTTTACAGACCTTGAAAACAACTTCTTATCAATAACCACACCTCTTAAAGAAGGTGAAGCTTTCAATGAAGCATCCTTTACGTCCCCAGCTTTGTCACCAAAGATGGCACGCAATAGTTTTTCTTCAGGAGTTGGGTCCGATTCACCTTTTGGTGTAATCTTACCAATCAAAATATCACCAGGTTTTACTTCGGCACCAATTCGAATCATACCATTTTCGTCCAGGTCTTTTGTAGCCTCTTCGGAAACGTTAGGAATATCGTGGGTCAATTCCTCAGCACCTAGCTTTGTATCCCTTACTTCCAAGGAGTATTCATCTACGTGAATAGAAGTAAAGATATCTTCACGAACTACTTTCTCGGAAATCACAATAGCATCCTCAAAATTGTACCCTTTCCAAGGCATGAATGCTACGGTAAGGTTTCTTCCCAAAGCCAATTCCCCTTTCTCGGTAGCATAGCCTTCACAAAGTACCTGTCCTTTTTTAACCTTATCACCTCTTTTAACAATTGGCTTAAGGTTAATACTAGTACCTTGGTTTGTTTTTCTAAACTTCACCAAGAAATACGTTTTCTGATCTTCCTCAAAACTAATTAATCGCTCCGCATCCGTTCTGTCATATTTAATAGTGATTTTTTCAGCATCTACGTACTCAATAACACCATCACCCTCAGCATTGATTAATACCCTAGAATCAGAAGCAACTTGTCTTTCCAACCCAGTACCCACAATCGGGGACTGAGGCTTTAATAAAGGAACCGCCTGGCGCATCATGTTAGAGCCCATCAAGGCACGGTTAGCATCATCATGCTCCAAAAATGGAATTAATGAAGCCGAAATTGATGCAATCTGGTTAGGAGCAACATCCGTATAATGGATTTCGCTTGGGTCCACCACTGGAAAATCTCCTTCTTCCCTTGCGATAACCTTCTCGGTATCAATTTTGCCGTTATCCTTTAGAGGAATATTAGCCTGAGCTATTTTCATACCTTCCTCCTCTTCTGCACTTAGATATACATGATTGTTAATGTCAACTTTAGAATTCTCCACCTTTCTATAAGGTGTTTCCAAGAAGCCCATTGGATTCACTTTAGCAAATACGGAAAGTGAGGAAATTAGACCAATATTCGGACCTTCTGGAGTTTCAATAGGACATAGACGACCGTAATGGGTATAGTGTACATCACGCACCTCGAATCCTGCTCTTTCCCTGGAAAGACCACCTGGTCCTAATGCCGACAACCTTCTTTTATGTGTAATCTCTGCCAATGGATTGGTTTGATCCATGAACTGAGACAATTGGTTCGTACCAAAGAAAGAATTGATGACCGAAGACAATGTCTTCGCGTTAATCAAATCAATTGGCGTAAACACCTCATTATCACGTACGTTCATACGCTCACGAATAGTTCTCGCCATTCTTGCCAGACCAACTCCAAATTGTGAGGATAATTGCTCACCTACCGTTCTAACCCGACGATTGGAAAGGTGATCAATATCATCAATCTCAGCTTTAGAATTAATAAGCTCGATCAAATATTTTATGA
This sequence comes from uncultured Maribacter sp., assembly GCA_905479535.1. Classification (GTDB taxonomy): domain Bacteria; phylum Bacteroidota; class Bacteroidia; order Flavobacteriales; family Flavobacteriaceae; genus Maribacter. The sequence continues at coordinate 2,775 of CAJQMW010000244.1, forward strand.
TAGTTATGATATCTTCCTTGGTCAAGACCTGCTTGTCCATTCCAATATCCAACTGTAATTTTTTGTTCATCCTGTAACGACCCACCTCACCTAGGTTATAGCGTTGATCGGAAAAGAACAATTTATCGATAATACCACGCGCCGTCTCCTCATCGGGCGGTTCAGCGTTACGCAATTGTCTGTAGATATGCTCTACGGCCTCTTTTTCGGAGTTCGTAGGATCCTTTTGAAGCGTATTGTGAATAATTGCGTAATCACTCTGCGCATTATTTTCCTTATGTAAAAGGATGGTTTTTACATCTGCCTCTAAAATTTGTGCGATGTGTTCCTTTTCTAGAACGGTATCCCTGTCCAAGATGATTTCGTTTCTTTCGATAGAAACCACCTCACCAGTATCCTCATCCACAAAATCCTCGTGCCAAGTGTTCAAAACCCTGGCAGCCAGTTTACGGCCCATCACTTTTTTAAGTCCGGCGTTGGAAACCTTAACTTCTTCCGAAAGGTCAAAGATTTCTAAAATATCCTTATCACGTTCAAAACCAATAGCTCTGAACAGCGTAGTAACCGGTAATTTTTTCTTTCTATCAATATAGGCATACATTACGCCATTGATATCAGTAGCAAATTCTATCCAAGAACCTTTGAAAGGAATTACCCTAGCAGAATATAATTTAGTCCCGTATGCATGGAATGACTGACCGAAGAAAACCCCAGGAGAACGGTGCAACTGAGACACTACTACACGCTCAGCGCCATTAATTACGAATGTACCACTCGGGGTCATGTAAGGAATGGTTCCTAAATATACGTCTTGGACAATAGTTTCAAAATCCTCATGCTCTGGATCTGTACAGTAAAGCTTTAACCTAGCTTTTAAAGGAACGCTATAGGTAAGACCACGCTCTATACACTCTTGTATGGAGTATCTTGGCGGATCAATGAAATAATCTAAAAATTCCAGAACAAACTGATTTCTAGTATCAGTTATTGGAAAATTTTCCATGAAGGTATTATATAAACCTTCATCCCCCCTCTGATCAGATTTAGTCTCCAATTGAAAAAAGTCTTGGAAGGACTTGATCTGAATATCTAAGAAATCCGGATAGTCTGGCGTATTCTTAGCTGAGGCAAAATTTATTCTTTCAGTCTGATTTGTGAACATCTACGGACAGTGTTTTGATCGTGAGTACTTACTAGGTGGTATACCCCTTCATATACCTAATTCTATAAAAAGGCTTAGGTCTAACCGCAAAAAGCGAGAAGACCTAAACCAACCCCGAAGCTTCGGGGACTATGATTGTCGCTATTATTTAAGCTCAACTTCTGCTCCTGCTTCTTCCAAAGATTTTTTGATACCTTCTGCTTCGTCCTTAGAAACACCTTCTTTAACTGCTTTAGGTGCGCTATCAACAATGTCTTTAGCATCTTTCAATCCTAAGCCTGTCAATTCCTTAACCAATTTTACTACTGCCAATTTAGAACCACCGGCTGCAGTTAAAATTACGTCAAATTCTGACTTTTCTTCAGCAGCCTCACCAGCCTCTGCTCCACCACCACCGGCGGCAACAGCTACTGCAGCAGCTGCAGGCTCAATACCATATTCTTCTTTTAAAATATCAGCTAACTCGTTTACTTCTTTTACCGTAAGGTTAACCAATTGTTCTGCGAAATCTTTTAAATCTGCCATTTTCTATCGTTTAATAAAATTTTAAAATATACTTAGTTTATAGTGCGTACTTATTTTTCAGATAATGTTTTAAGGATTCCAGCGAGTTTACCACCACCAGATTTAAGACCGGAAATAACATTTTTGGCCGGGGATTGTAATAATCCGATTATTTCGCCAATCATTTCCTCTTTGGACTTAATGCTAACCAAAGCATCCAAGTTTTCATCACCTATGTAAATTGCTTCCTCTACAAAAGCTCCTTTTAATAAAGGCTTATCAGACTTCTTCCTGAAATTCTTGATAAGCTTTGCCGGAGCGTTCCCAACTTCAGAAAGCATTAAAGAGGTGTTTCCCTTTAATGTTTCAGGAAGTTGACCGAACTCTTTTTCGGAAGCTTCCATCGCCTTTGCAAGCAATGTATTCTTAACTACTGCTAGTTTGATGTTTGCTTTGAAACAAGCCCTTCTCAAATCCGAGGTTGTTCCTGCATCCAAACCAGAGATATCCGCCAAATAAATAATGGGGCTATCTGCCAACTGCGTAGTCAAATCCTGTATAACCGTTGCTTTTTCTTCTCTTGTCATAATTGAAATTTTTAACTAGCAGTGTTTAAACTGACTTGGGGTCTAATTGAACACTTGGACTCATGGTGCTAGACATGAAAACACTTTTCATGTAAATACCTTTAGAAGCTGTAGGTTTCATTTTATTTAAAGTTTCTAAAAGTTCCTTGGCGTTGCCTGCTATTTTATCAGCAGAAAAGGAAGCCTTTCCTATTGCAGCATGTACAATACCTGTTTTGTCCACTTTAAAATCAATTTTACCCGCCTTAACTTCAGAAACGGCCTTGGCCACATCCATTGTAACAGTACCTGTTTTTGGATTGGGCATCAAACCTCTTGGTCCTAAAACTCGACCTAAAGGCCCTAATTTACCCATAACGCTTGGCATGGTGAT
>CAJQMW010000245.1 GCA_905479535.1 uncultured Maribacter sp.
TATTGGAAATTTTGTTTCGGCTACTTTGGCCATAACTCCATTTTTTGCCGTCTTCGTCTATTATAAGAATTTTGAAACGGTCATCTTCGTACACGCCATTTTTTTATTTTTATTGATTTTGTCAAGAGAAATGATAAAGGATTTGGAAAATATTTCTGGGGATTTAGCACAGAACTATAAGACCATTCCCATTTTATTCGGTATTTCAGTTTCCAAAATATGTATTGCCGTTCTAATCCTGCTAACCCTTATCCCGTCATTATTATTGATCTTTAAGTTTGATGTGGGATATATGGATTATTACTTCATGGCAAGTGTAGGATTTCTGATTACCTTTCTGATGTTGTTGGCCAAATCCACAAGTAAGAAACACTACGTCTGGCTACATAATATCCTGAAACTAATTATTGTTGTAGGTGTTTTTAGTATTTTATTGATAGACATTAACCTTGTACTGAACAGGATTATATAAAGCTTCATATGGACAATATTTTAAAAGTCGCCATGGCCCAGATAGCCCCCGTTTGGTTAGATAAGATGGGCACCGTTGAGAAAATTAAGAATACCATAAAGGAAGCTACGAATGAGGGTGCAGAGTTGGTAGTGTTCGGAGAAGCCTTTTTGCCCGGTTATCCTTTTTGGTTGGCACTAACGGACGGTGCCCAATGGGATTTAAAAGTGAACAAAGAGCTTCACGCCCATTATGTTAGAAATTCAATTCAAATTGAAACCGGGGAGCTAGACACTATTTGTAAGTTGGCAAAGGAAAATAGCATGGCCATTTATTTAGGAATTATGGAGCGTGCCAAGAATAGGGGTGGCCATAGTATATATGCCTCTTTGGTGTATATTGATGCAAATGGGGATATTAAGTCCGTTCACCGAAAGCTACAACCAACCTATGATGAAAGGCTTACATGGGCTCCTGGTGATGGTAACGGTCTGCAGGTACATTCCTTAAAGCAATTCACCCTAGGTGGACTTAACTGTTGGGAAAATTGGATGCCCTTGCCCAGAACGGCACTTTACGGTCTGGGAGAAAACCTGCATATTGCCGTATGGCCGGGTAGCGATCACAACACCAAAGACATAACACGTTTTATAGCAAGGGAATCCCGCAGTTATGTAGTTTCCGTTTCTTCATTGATGAATCAAAATGACTTCCCAAGGGATACACCGCATCTCGACGCTATTTTGGCCAATTCCCCTAATGTTTTGGCCAATGGGGGTTCATGTATCGCTGGTCCCGATGGGGAATGGATTATTGAACCAGTCTTAAACAAAGAGGGGCTGATTTTTCAAGAACTGGACTTTGACCGTGTTTATGAAGAAAGGCAAAATTTTGATCCTGTTGGGCATTATTCACGACCGGATGTAACCAAATTGGTCGTGAACAGGGAACGGCAGTCCACGGTGGAGTTTAAGGGCTAGGTTTTTTTTGAACCACTCAAATTTGTCCTATAAAATGTTGGTTCTAAAGAACTTTTATCAGAACTTGTCTTGAGTTGTTCTTTTACCTGCAATTTTCACATTTTGCCCCCTAATTTTGTCTTTTTCTCCCACCGTAGCTACGGCTATGCTGCTCAAAAAAGGCTTCATTAGGGCGCAAAAGCCGAAAAATCTCGGTTCCAAACAACAACTCAAGACGAGTTCCAACTCCAAAATGATTTTAAAATTTCTCCAATAGATTATGGCGTTTCGTCAAATTATTATTAAAAGCATAAATTAATGTTTTCTAATTTCCCTCCACGTATACGGATGTAAGGTATCAAACTAAAAAATCTGAATTAACAAAATTTCTATTCTTTTTTCAAATTTGATAGGATGCCTGTCATACCAAGGAACGAGCGATACTGTTATTATAAGGGAAATTGCGTCTTTAGCAAATATGTTTAAAGAGACAGTAGATAGGGTCATCGAATAATAGTAGCGAAGTATCCGAACACCAAAAAAGATATGGGACATCATGGATACCAACGTGGACTTCTATGCCCTTATTTTAATCGGGACAGTACCGATAACCAATCGGTGATCTGGCTGAACAAGGTAAAATTTTGAATGACCCTGACCTGTCCGTTAAAGCCCCATTTGTCCCGTTCCTTCGGGTTGTCGAGCATGGTTTTCAACATCTCCGCCAGACGGGGTATATCGGTGGGGTCGTCATTGATTTTTCCGTTGATACCGTGCTGCACTTGGAACCTCAAGCCTGCCGCGCCAGATACCAAGACCGGCCGCTGTTTCCACATGGCTTCCGTTGCCGTCAGCCCGAACCCTTCTTGGATGGAATTTTGGACGATGACGTTCGAAAATCGCTGCAGTGCATTGACGATCAAGGCGTTTTCCTTGGGGTCGTCCAAAGGAAGTAACAGTATGGCGATATCTTTCTGTAATTCGGGATCTATAGACCGGTATTGTTCGATCAGTTCGTTCAGTACTTCCTTTCCTTCGGGATCGTCTGATACGAACTTGGGGTCGGGCCCGCCCAAAATCAATCGGGTAGCTTCGATTCTTTTGTAGGAGACACCCGATTTGTCGGGGGCATCCTTGTTTTCCTCTTTCATCAAAATAAAGGCTTCCATAAGTTCCTTGAAACCCTTCAGCCTGTCCCAGCGGGATATTTCGGTCACGATCGGTCTGTAGATCAGATCTAAATTGCTGTGGTGGTTGACCGTGTTGAAAGTACCATCGGGCATGACACGTCGGGCCTGGTGTTCGTAGAAACCATAGAGCAACGGTTCCCGGCCATCCATAATACCCGATTGCAATAGGATGCTGATACTTTTATCGGAATGTAAGGTCCTGTTCTTGTGGCTGAGGGGATCGATTGCCGGGGTAATGATGGTGGTTTTTTTCTTCAGTTCTTTGGGAACATAGGAAGGAAGGCTGAAAACGAAATGGTCGTAGGAATCGAAATAGCGGGATAGAAATGTCCATACGCCCCTGGTCGTTTCATTGTGCTCCTCCAAACCGATATGACAGCGCCAGACCAATTTGACGTTTCTTCTTTCAGCGATCATCGCCGCTAGGGGCATAGGTTGCGGATCATGGATGACGACCAGGTCCCCATCGCTGATGGCGGCAACGGCCCGATCGGCGTTCTGGGCATTAACCTTTTCGAATATGGCACGATCGTCATTGGTGAATACTCCGTTACCGCTACCATGTATGGCGTTATGTATCCGCTTGGTAAGGTTAAAAAAGGCGTCATCGTTAGTTTCGATGACCATCCATTCTATCTGCAGGCCCATTGATCGGATGATCCGCATTTGGCTGGGAAGCATTTCGGCCACCCCGCCCCCTGTGGCCGTTGAATTGATCATCCAAATGGTACGGCCCTTAAGGTCGGCGACGGATTTTTCGGTTTCGGTT
>CAJQMW010000246.1 GCA_905479535.1 uncultured Maribacter sp.
ACAAAAGGAAGGAAGATAAGTAGGCAAAAGCTAGCAATATTATTTTTTCCTTAAACCCCTAAAATTTAAACCTTTTGAACTTGAAAAATGAAAATATATACCAAAACAGGAGATAACGGTACAACTGCCCTTTTCGGGGGCACGCGCGTTCCAAAACACCATATCCGTATAGAAAGTTATGGTACCGTGGACGAATTGAACTCCTGGCTGGGGCTTATTCGAGATCAAAATATATCGAAAAGTAGTAGAAAGGAGTTGTTACAGATTCAAGAAAAAATTTTTACGGTGGGTGCTATTTTAGCTACAGATCCTGAAAAAGCAGTGCTCAAGAATGGAAAAGAACGGTTGAATATCCCAAAAATAAGTAATGAAGACATCGGTGTTTTAGAAAAAGCCATTGACGTTATGGACGGCAAATTACCGCAAATGACCCACTTTATATTTCCCGGAGGGCATACCACGGTGTCATACTGTCATATTGCCCGTACGGTCTGTAGAAGAGCGGAACGTATGGCTACATTGCTCCATGAGGCAGAACCCTTTGATGAATTGGTTTTGTCCTATCTAAATAGGCTCTCCGATTATCTCTTCGTATTGGCACGAAAATTGTCACATGAATTACAGGCATCTGAGATAAAATGGATTCCAGAAAAAAAGAACTAATAAATCCCTAAATTCTTCGTTATCAAATTATCAATGTATATATTATGTTGATAACTAGGCCGAAATAATTGCAAAATATCTTGGCTGTTTACATTTAAAAATTACTTTTGCAAAAATTTAAAATCACACTATTACCATGTATTGGACATTAGAACTGGCATCTTATTTAAGTGATGCACCTTGGCCGGCAAGTAAGGATGAGTTAATCGACTACTCAATTAGAACCGGTGCGCCTTTAGAGGTTGTAGAGAACCTACAGTCTATGGAGGAAGAAGGAGGCGAAATTTATGAGTCTATCGAAGAGATTTGGCCCGACTATCCTACGGAAGAAGATTACCTCTGGAACGAGGATGAATATTAATATACGATATCATAATTACTACTTAAAAGTCTCCTTGGAGGCTTTTTTTTTATGTAATTTTGGCAGTCTATTGATGATTTCTGCTCTAAATTAAAGACTGGAATACCTTTTGTTCAATATGCATTGTCGGTTTTGGTTACTGACTTCAACTAATTTATTGAAAATTTACGCAAGAAAACGATTTTCGAAATTTTCAATCGTAATAGAAAAACACCTATGAGTTTTATAAATTCAATCCTAAAGGCCTTTGTGGGAGATAAATCCAAAAAAGACGTAAAAGAACTTCAGCCTTTAGTAGACCAAATAAAATCCTTTGAAGCCGAACTGGAAAAGTTGACTCACGATGAAATTCGGCAAAAGACCATCGATTTTAAACAGACCATTCAAGAATCTTACAAGGACATTACAGATCAAATAACCGCCTTGGAAAAAGAAGTGGAGGAATCTACGGATATTGATAAGAACGAGGATACTTATGCAGAGATAGATAAGTTAAAGGAGGAGTCCTACAAAATATCGGAAGAAACCTTAAACACCATACTCCCAGAGGCATTTGCAGTCGTGAAGGAGACTGCAAAACGTTTCGTGAACAACGAGACCATCACGGTTACGGCATCGGAATACGACCGTAAACTTTCGGGTGATAAAGACTACGTTACCTTAAATGGTGATAGTGCCCTTTGGAAAAATTCTTGGGATGCGGCCGGAAAAGAAGTCACTTGGGACATGGTGCATTATGATGTACAACTAATTGGCGGTATTGCGCTGCACCAAGGGAAAATTGCTGAAATGCAGACGGGTGAGGGAAAAACTTTGGTCGCTACCTTACCCCTTTATCTTAACGCTTTGACTGGTAACGGAGCACATTTGGTTACGGTGAACGATTACCTGGCCAAAAGGGACAGCGCCTGGATGGCCCCTATTTTTGAGTTTCATGGTCTCTCTGTGGATTGTATAGATCATCACAGGCCCAACTCGGACGGTAGAAGAGCGGCCTATAATGCCGATATTACTTACGGAACCAACAATGAATTCGGTTTTGATTACCTAAGGGACAACATGGCGCATACGCCAAAGGATTTAGTGCAACGCCCTCATAATTACGCCATTGTGGATGAGGTAGATTCCGTATTGGTAGATGATGCCCGTACACCACTCATTATCTCCGGTCCGGTTCCAGAAGGAGATCGGCACGAGTTCAACGAGCTAAAACCAAAGGTTAACGAGATTGTACAGAAGCAAAGGCAACACCTTACAGGAGTTTTGGCCGAGGCTAAAAAACTAATTGCAGAAGGTGATGCCAAAGAGGGTGGTTTTCTATTGCTACGTGTTTTTAGGGGACTCCCAAAGAATAAGGCATTGATAAAATTCTTAAGTGAGGAAGGTGTAAAACAGCTACTTCAAAAAACCGAGAATTTTTACATGCAGGATAACAATCGGGAGATGCCCAAGGTGGACGAGGATTTGTTATTCGTAATCGATGAAAAAAACAACCAGATAGAATTGACCGATAAGGGCGTTGATTATATTTCAGGTGAACAGAATAGGGATTTCTTTGTGATGCCCGATATAGGTGGTGAAATTGCCAAAATAGAAGAGCAGAACCTCGAGATTGAAAAAGAAGCCGAGCTTAAAGAAGAATTGTTCAAGGACTTTACGGTAAAGAGTGAGCGCATCCACACCATGAGTCAGCTATTAAAAGCATACACACTTTTTGAAAAGGATGTGGAGTATGTGGTGATGGACAACAAAGTGATGATCGTAGACGAACAAACCGGTCGTATCATGGACGGGCGTCGTTATTCCGACGGTCTACATCAAGCAATAGAAGCCAAAGAGAACGTAAAGATTGAAGCTTTAACACAAACTTTTGCTACCGTTACACTACAGAACTACTTTAGAATGTACAGCAAATTGGCGGGTATGACAGGTGCCGCAATTACAGAATCTGGTGAGTTCTGGGAAATTTATAAGTTGGACGTTATGGAAATCCCGACCAATAGACCAATTGCCCGCGATGACCGCAATGATTTGATATATAAGACCAAGAGGGAAAAATACAACGCTATTATTGACGAGGTTACGAAGTTAAGCCAATCAGGGAGACCTGTGCTTATCGGCACCACATCGGTAGAGATTTCCGAGTTGTTATCCCGTATGTTGACAATACGTAAAGTACCGCATAACGTATTAAACGCCAAGCTTCATAAGAAAGAAGCGGACGTAGTTGCGGAAGCGGGTAAACCTGGGGTAGTAACTATCGCCACCAATATGGCAGGTCGTGGTACGGATATTAAACTAACGGACGAGGTAAAGAAAGCCGGTGGTTTGGCCATCGTAGGAACGGAACGTCACGATTCCCGTCGTGTGGATAGGCAATTAAGAGGTCGTTCTGGACGTCAAGGAGACCCGGGAAGTTCACAATTCTACGTTTCCTTGGAAGACAACCTGATGCGTTTGTTCGGATCTGACCGTGTGGCCAAGATGATGGATAAAATGGGGCTTGAAGAAGGAGAGGTGATTCAGCACAGCATGATGACCAAATCTATAGAACGTGCCCAGAAAAAAGTGGAAGAGAACAACTTTGGAGTTAGAAAGCGTCTATTGGAATACGATGATGTTATGAATGCACAGCGTGAAGTGGTCTATAAACGAAGACGACATGCCCTGCAAGGGGAACGTCTTAAAGTGGATATTGCCAATATGGTCTACGATACCTGTGAAGTGATTGTAGAAAGCAATAAGGGTGCGAACGACTTTAAGAACTTTGAGTTCGAATTGATCAAATACTTTTCCATGACCTCCCCCGTAACCGAGGAAGAGTTCGGAAAATTGAGTGCTCAGGAAATTACAGGAAGGGTTTACAAAGCGGGTTATGAGCATTATAAGGAAAAAATGGAGCGGAACGCTGCGACTGCTTTTCCGGTCATCAAACAAGTTTATGAGGACAAGGCCAACAAGTTTGAGCGTATTGTAGTGCCCTTTACGGATGGTATAAAAAGCCTTAATGTGGTCACCAATCTGCAAAAGGCCTATGACAGTGGCGGTAAGCAATTGGTAACCGATTTTGAAAAGAATATTTCCCTCGCCATTATAGACGACTCGTGGAAGACCCACTTAAGAAAA
>CAJQMW010000247.1 GCA_905479535.1 uncultured Maribacter sp.
AATTTTTCGGCCGTTGATGCCATTCAATATGCCCCGCATATCGATGGTGTTAATATTTGGGATATGCTATTTCATTATCAGTCCAACGCCGATTTTAAGACTGGAGATTGGAACCATGTGAAATTGGTAATAGCGGGTGAACAAATGCAGGTTTTTGTAAATGATATGACCAGCCCGGCTTTGATGGTCCCAAGATTGGCAGGCAATACCTCAGAAGGATTGATTGCCTTTGACGGTCAAGCTATTATTTCAAATCTTCAAATTAAACAGAACGAAACGCAAGAGCTTTCATCCGAGCCTGGCATAGACCCTACGGAGAATGATCCCAGATACATTCGTAGATGGGAAGTTGGAGAACCGATAGTTACCCCTGGGACCTTAGATTTTGATTATGGTTACATTCCCAAAGAAACCGCCAAATGGAAAGGAATCATGGCCGAACGACTTGGGCTAGTAAATCTGACTAGAAAATTTGGAGGGCATGAGGGCAGACAGATCGTTTGGTTGAGAACTACAATAAATTCCGCTAAAGCCCAAGAACAAGTACTCCGTCTAGGATTTAGCGATGAAGTTTGGGTTCTGATAAATGGCTTACCACTTTACGTGGATAAAAATCTGTATGGTACACCATTAATGAAAACTCCTGACGGAAGATGTTCCATTGAGAACAGTTTTTTTAATGTGCCGTTGAAAGAGGGGGACAATCAACTGCTAATTGGAGTTGCCAATAATTTTTATGGTTGGGGCATTGTCGCACGATTCGATAAACTGACGGATATAAAATTGGAAGAATAAAAAAAAGAATCCATGTTCAAAAATCATTTCAAAATTGCTTTTAGAAATATTACCAAGCACAAGTTCTTTTCTTTGATCAAGATTACAAGCTTGGCTATTGGGCTCAGTGCTTCCTTCGTAATTGGATTGATGGCCTATTACGACCTTAGTTTTGATAAGTTTCATCCAAAGGGAGAACATATCCATAGAATTACAACCGAATTTACAACCCCCGAAGGAAAGTTTTATAATCCAGGTGTAACGGTGGCTTTAGGTACTGATTTAAAAGAGGGATTGCCAGGTGTTGAGATGGTTGCACCGCTATTTTTGGCTTATCCATTACACGTTAAAAACCTGAAGAGCGATAGGATATTCAAGAAACCCGAATATGTAGTCTATGCGGATCAAGGTTACTTTAATCTTTTTGAGTACCAATGGCTTGAAGGATCAAATAAAAATGTATTGGAAAACCCAAATGAATTAGTGTTGACGGAGAAAAGGGCAAAAATGTATTTTCCGGACAAGGACCTTGATGAAATAGTAGGAAGTACATTGGTTTATCAAGATACTATACCTACTAAAATTACCGGGATAGTTGCCAATTGGAAAAATCGTACCGATTTGGTTTTTGAAGAATTTATTTCGTTGAAAACGGCGGACAACTCGGATATGACAAATCTCTTGGAATACGCTGGCTGGAATAGTACGAGTTCCGCATCTCAATTGTTCGTAAACCTTGCCGAAAATGTGAACGTTAAAACCGTTCAGGCGGAGTTGGATAAGATTGCTAAAACACATGCTGATCCGGAAATGAAATCATTTGGACAGACAAGAAGGTTTTATATGCAGCCAATCGCCGACTTGCATTTTGACCCCAACTATAGCACATTTGATTTCAATTCAAGTAGGGCAAGTAAATCTGTACTCATAAGTTTGGGCTGTATTGCTCTGTTTCTGTTGGTATTAGGCTGTATAAATTTTATAAACCTAAATACCGCACAGGCTACGCAACGTACCAAAGAAATTGGAATTAGAAAAACTTTAGGTAGTTCTAGAAAACAGTTGATATTTCAATTTTTGGGAGAAACTTCTTTATTGACGCTTGCAGCGGCCATGCTCTCACTATTTCTAGCTTTTGGTTTGATTAGGGCATTTGCAGATTTCCTGCCTGCCGGTCTTAACTTTAAACTCTTTTATGACCCAGTGGTAATTATATTGATAATAGTAACATTAGTATTAGTATCCTTTTTATCCGGATTTTATCCAGGATTAGTTCTAGCAAATTTTCGGCCAATATCGGTACTAAAAAATCAAGTGGTCACAAAAAGGAATCCATCTTCCCTACGAAAATATTTGACCATTTTTCAGTTTGTTATAGCTCAAATTTTTATCATCGGAACAGTCTTGGTAGGCAAACAACTTCATTTTTTGATGACGAAGGATATGGGTATTAAAACAGAGGCGATAGCCAACATTAAAACTCCTTGGCATTATGAATCCATGGATAAGCGTATACTGTTCATGAATGAAATTAAGGCGCAACCTTTGGTTGCCGATGTTAGTATAAGTAGCCATCCACCCGCTTCGTTTAGTTCCAACTCCTCACAGGTTACTTATTATGATGATGAGAAAGAAATTAACACCGAATTACTATTTCTATATGGTGACAGAAACTATTTGAATTTATATGACATTGGCCTTTTGGCAGGTAGACAGCAGTTAAACGATACCATAAGGGAATTTGTAATCAACGAGGCTTATTTGAGGCGATTAGGATTTAAGAACCCAAAGGATGCCCTTGGAAAAATGCTTAAGATGAATGATGAATCCTATCCTATTGTTGGAGTCATGGAAAATTTTAACCAGCGATCTTTAAAATCTGAAATAGAGCCAATGGCATTTGCCGGAGACTGGTATCGTGAGCGTTTTACCAGATTCAATACAGTTCATTTCTCCCTACGGACCGGGCAATCGGAAAAATGGTCGGAAACCCTTGCTCAAATTGAAAAGTCTTGGAACGGTATTTATCCCGATGCCGATTTTGAAGTCCAGTTTATGGACGATTTAGTTCAAAGGTTTTATGAACAGGAACGGAGAACTTCCACTTTATTACAATGGGCTGCTGGCCTCGCTATTTTGGTTAGTTGTTTGGGGCTTTTGGGATTAGTGGTCTATACCACAGAGAGGCGTACAAAGGAAATAGGCATTCGTAAAGTGCTGGGTGCTTCATTAGCACAACTGAATTTACTGTTGTGTAGGGAATTTTTAATCCTTGTGGGGATCGCATTTTTGATTGCGGTCCCAATCGCATGGTACGGATTACATACTTGGCTACAGGAATTCGCTTATAGAACTGAAATGAGCTGGTGGATATTTGTGGTAAGTGGGGTAATCATGGGTGTCATTTCCCTGATTATAATGAGCATACGAACTATTGCTAAGGCAAATGCCGACCCCGTAAAAAGCTTACGCACGGAATAAAAAATTGATGTTCCTGTTCCCTCAGAGCGGAGTCGAGAGGGAATAGTTCTCAACGAAGCCTGTCTTGAGCGACAGTCGAAAGGCTCCAACTAACATAAAAACGAGAACCATGTTTAAAAACTATTTTAAAATCGCCTTCCGAAGCCTTTGGAAGAATAAAGGCTATAGCGCCCTAAATATTTTTGGCTTGGCCATTGGAATTACCTGTGCCAGTTTAATATTGTTATGGGTCGAGGACGAAGTGAACTTTAATAGCGTTTTCCCTAAACAAGATTTGATATATATCGTCCCTACGAATCAGACCTTTGAGGGGGAAGTCTATACATTCTATTCCACTCCGGGCCCTCTAGCCAAGGATTTAAAAGATGAAATACCTGAAATTACCAAGTCCTCCACCACTTGGGGAGGTGAGGTTATGCTTGCGGACGGTGAAAATGCAATTAATAGATTTGGCAGGTATGTCAACCCTGATTTTTTGGATATTTTCAGCCTAACCTTTTTAGAGGGAGAAATGAGCAGGGCTCTTTCAAAACCTGATGGAATTATCTTGACCCAAGAAACGGCGAATACCCTTTTTGGTTCTGATGAAAAAGTACTGAACCGTGTAATTAAGGTCAACGATGAATTCAGTTTTACAGTCACGGGGGTTATTGAAGATGTACCGAGCAACATTACGTTCGGATTTAACTGGCTTTTGCCGTTCGAAAGATTTGAACTGGGTGAGGATGATATGTCCTGGACAGAGGAATACGGAAATAATTTTGCCGATACCTTCGTAGAACTTGCCCCAAATTCAGACTTTAACGAAGTAGATTCCAAAGTAAGGGCAACGATTGCCTCGAAAATGGATAGTGGTAACGAAAGACCTAATGAGGCATTCTTGCATTCCATTAAGGATTGGCATCTACGATCAGATTTTGCAGGAGGAAAGAAAGTTGGGGGACAAATTACGTTTGTTCGGTTAGTTGTATTTATTGCGCTGATTATACTTTTAATAGCCTGTATCAATTTTATGAACCTATCAACCGCTCGAAGTGAAAAAAGGGCTAATGAGGTGGGAGTGCGAAAAGTACTGGGTTCAAGTAAAAAATCATTGATCTCTCAGTTTATGATGGAAGCCTTGATCATGGCTGGTATATCTGCTTTATTGAGCATTCTTCTATTACTTATTTTATTGCCCTCTTTCAATACTTTGGTCGAAAAACAGATGGAATTAAGGTTGCTAGAACCTATTCACATATTTTCTCTCTTAGGGATTACCTTGGTCTCCGGTGTCTTGGCAGGTTGGTATCCCGCACTGTACCTTTCTTCGTTTAGACCTGCGCAGGTTCTCAAAAGTGCCGGTAAAAGTCATGGCAGTGCAACTATTATTCGCAAAGGTCTTGTCGTTGCCCAATTTGCGGTATCCATAGTTTTTATTATCAGCAGTATTATAATCTATCAGCAAATACAGCATGTGAGAGCTCGTGATGTAGGGTATGAAAAAGGAAATTTAGTTAATGTCTCGGTTAGTGGAAATATGATAGATGAATTCTATCCTATAAAAGAGGATATGGTTGCTTCCGGTACCGTACAGGATGTTGCTTTGACCAACACGAGAATGCTATCCAGTGGCAACAATGGGTCGGGATTAAGTTGGCAGGGAGGAGTAAATACTGACGATGTGCTTGTACGATTTAGATACGTGAGTCCCAACTTTTTTAGTACAGTAGGGCTAGAATTGCTTGAAGGACATGATTTTGATAACAATAGGGCCGTAGACAGCACAAATGTCATTATAACCCAATCTTTTGCCGAGCTTATGGGAGACGGTAGTGCTCTGGGTAAGACCATTACGCGTAACGATACCAGTTATAACGTGATCGGAGTCGTAAAGGATTATCTCTATGGTGATATGTACGGTAATGGGAAAACGGGTCCGGTCATGTTTTACAATAACTATGATTATGCAAATACCATGTATGTAAATATAAGACCGGAATCTTCAAGGGTGGAAGCCTTGGCATCAATTGAGAAAATCCTGAAAAACTATAATCCCGCATTTCCATTTGAATACCGTTTTGAAAATGACTTGTTCAATTCAAGATTTAGAAATGAGGAATTGGTTGGTGAGCTCGCGAAAATATTTTCTATTCTGGCTATTATAATTTCTTGTCTGGGATTGTTTGGGCTCGCAACATATACTGCTGAGCAGCGCAAAAAGGAGATAGGAGTGCGTAAGGTCTTGGGAGCTAGTGTCTCAAGAATAGTTAACCTACTCTCAAAAGACTTTTTGCGTTTGGTGTTTATTGCCATTTTGGTAGCTATGCCACTAGCCTGGTGGGCCATGCAGAACTGGTTGGAAAGTTTTGCTTATCGTATCGAAATCAATTGGTGGGTATTCGCTATTGCCGGTATCACAGCAGTCTGCATTGCCCTGGTAACGGTAAGCTTTCAGGCAATCAAGGCTGCCCTGGCCAACCCCGTAAAAAGCTTGCGCACGGAATAAAAAATTGATGTTCCTGTCCCCTCAGAGCGGAGTCGAGAGGGAATAGATCTCAACGAAGCCTGTCTTGAGCGACAGTCGAAAGGCCCTAACTAACATAAAAACGAGAACCATGTTTAAAAACTATTTTAAAATTGCTTGGCGGAACCTAAAACGAAACAGGCTTCATTCTTTCATTAATATCACCGGACTGGCAATAGCCTTTTCCGTGAGCGTCGTACTATTCTTAGTTGCTTATTTACATTTGAGCTACGATTCCTTTCATAACGAAAAAAGTCAATTATTCAGAACCTCGCTCTTTACGAATTCCGTTCAAGGAGCGGGAATCTCTTCAACAATGCCCTTGCCTTTAAAATCAGCTTTAGAGGATGAAATTCCAGGTATTGATGTGACCCAAAGAATAATGGGTACGGTAGAAAATATTTCTTATAATGATAAAAGAATTGAACGATTTTTAACTAGAACCGATTCAGAATTTTTTGAGATTTTCAATTTTCCAATCCTTGTTGGCGATAAAACTACTGCGCTATCAGATATCCAGAATATTGCTTTGGACAAAAGTACCGCAGCTGCACTTTTTGGGAAGACCAATCCCATAGGAAAAGAAATTAAAATAGGTAAAAGGGGGAGTGAAAAATCATATACAGTATCCGCAGTGATTAAAGATGCCCCAAGAAATTCTAGTATTAGATTTGATGCTGTTGCAAGAGTTGAAGCACTTGAAAATTACGCAGAAAACAATGCTAGATGGGATGTGAACAACTCCAATATTTTCGTTAAGCTATCCAATAATAGTAGCGCCCCGTCAGTACAGGGTAAGTTGAATTCATTAATAGAGAAATACTACCCTGAACAGTTGGCACAATTGAAAATAGAACGGCCTGAAGTGGAAAGGAATTCCGATTTAATGAGTTTGAATTTGACCAACATTGAAGACATTCATTTTTCAGGCCCAAAAAGCGCACCTCTATTACTGATTTATGCAATCATGGCGTTAGGGATATTTATTCTTTTAATTGCTTGTTTCAACTTTGTAAATCTCAATATGGCGCATGCTTTTAAGAGAAGTCGGGAATTGGGGGTCAGAAAAACTTTGGGAGCATTTAAGGGACAGCTTTTTGCCCAACTCTGGGGAGAGGCCTTTTTACTTTATTTT
>CAJQMW010000248.1 GCA_905479535.1 uncultured Maribacter sp.
GTAAATATATATTCTCTAGAAACTCTGTAATCGTATTATTACTATTTCTGGTTTTTATATTCGTTATTTTTTACTCGTACGATGATGATGGTGGGGATCATTACATCGCTATTTTTCAAACTATTATTGCTTTCGCCATCACATATCTGATGCTTTCCGAATCCCGATTTTTTAAAAAATCCTGGATTGCCGATAAATATGAAACACTAAGCAACCCTCAGAGTGAATTATCTTTTTCAAAAATCCATGATTTCGTAGAAGAACATTCCTATTTTCTCTCAAAATCTGCCTCATTAAGAGATTTGGCATCCTTGTTGAATGTTCATCCCAATCAAATTTCGATGGCCATCAATCAGGCGAATAAATCCAATTTTAATGATTTTATTAATGAAAAAAGAATAGCCGTGTCTAAAATAAGGTTATTGGACAAGGCCTATTCCCATTTGACCGTAGAGGCTATTGGCGAGTCGGTTGGATTCAAGTCCAAGTCCGCTTTTTATGGTGCTTTCAAGAAATATACCGACAGCACACCAACCAGCTTTATCAGGTCTTTCTCTCCAAAATTGTAATTCCGGACATATTTCGTCGAATTACATTTTAATCCTTCTTCCAAAGCATTCATCTTTGGAATAAAATTACAACTATGGGAAATAGTATAAGACGCCACGACTTGGATTGGCTACGCGTAACAGTATTTGCCTTACTTATTTTTTATCACGTAGGGATGTTTTTTGTTCCTTGGGGTTGGCATGTAAAAAATAATATTACCTATGATTGGTTACGTTGGCCAATGCAGTTTTTAAATCAATGGCGGTTACCCATACTATTTGTTATTTCCGGCATGGGTACTTACTATGCCCTCTCCAAGAGAAGTATTTGGCAGTTTATTTGGGAACGTAATCTACGATTAGGCGTACCCTTGTTATTTGGAATGCTAGTAATAGTTCCGCCACAGGTTTATTTTGAACGCTTGGCGGACCATGAATTCGTTGGCTCCTATTTTGAATATTACACGACCATTGCCTTTGACGGCATTTATCCCGAAGGAAACATAAGCTGGCATCACCTATGGTTTTTACCCTATTTGCTGGTTTTTTCCATAATCCTCGCACCAATTTTTAGTTACATGCGAGGCAATACTACAAAAATTACCAGATGGACAAAAAATCGTCTTCAAAATCCATGGGGACTTTACTGGTTCATTGTTCCTTTGTATTTGTTGGAGTCGCTAGTGGAGCCTTTTTTTGATATTACCCATGCGTTGATAGATGACTGGTTTAACTTTAGTTTTAGTATCGTACTATTCTTCTATGGTTTTTTGCTTATTTCCACGAGAGATGCATTTTGGAATGCAGTAGAGAAAATTAAAAAAAGGGCTTTTGTTTTAGGAATTGTTGCTTTCTCAGGCCAGATACTTATCTGGCTTTTCTTCAAAGATGGTTATATTATTCATTTTACCGAAGCATTGCTCAAAGTATTAAATATCTGGTCATGGATTTTGGTATTGTTTGGTTTTGCATCCAAATATCTAAATAGACCTAGTAAAGAATTAAGCTATGCCAATAGGGCGGTTTACCCTTTTTATATTCTTCATCAAACAATTACAGTTGGGCTGGCCTATTATCTAATGGATTTAAACTGGGGGCTATTCTATAAAGCTACAATTTTGACAATAGGAACCTTTGGGATAAGTTTCGTTATTTATCATTTTATTATCCTAAAAATCCCCATTTTACATCCCTTGTTTGGATTAAAGAAAGCCTAGCAATTTAATTTATGCCCTAGCGGCCAAAGTTTTCATGGCATCAATAAATACATCTAACTCCTTCGTAGTTGTGTAAACGTTCGGAGTTATCCTGCAACCTTGCACATTTGCATAATCGATTGCAACGGTAAATATTCCAAATTCGTCCAATAATGTTTTGGACAAATCTTTAGGCTTCATATGCGAAATTCCAACATTGGCTATCCCACAACTACGATGGGGCTCTATTGGAGTATTCAAAACAACATGTTCAACCGGTCTAAGGGCATCACTCCAATATCTTTGGATAAACCGCATCCTTTTTTCCTTTCGCTCCAATCCAATTAGCTCTAGATAATCAATCGCATCTGCGACAGCCAAATCTGTATGTACAGGTATGGTTCCCGTATGATTCAACCGCTGTATGTTATCCGTAGCATCTGAATGGTCGGCGAACAAAGGCCATATTTTTTGAATATGTTTCTTATCCACGTGTAACATTCCGGACCCTAGAGGTACACTTAACCATTTGTGAAGACTACTCCCATAATAATCACATCCTAATTCCTTTATATTCACATTAATGTGTCCCACACAATGCGCCCCGTCTACCATTACTTCTACCCCATGACCATGTGCCATTTCACAGATTTTACGAACAGGAAGGATATGACCGGTAATATTTACCATATGGCATACCATCAACAACTTGGTTTTTTGTGTTATTTGCGACTCATAAAGCTCAACTATTTCCTCATCATATTCGGGGTGGTTGGGAATAGATATCACTTTGTTCACAATGCCATACTTCTTGGCCATTAATTCAAAATGATCACGCATAGCTCCATAATCCTGCTGCGCATAAATGGCTTCATCCCCTTTCTTCCATGGGAAACCACCAATAATTAAATCTAAAGATTCTGTAGTATTTCTAGTGAGAACCAACTCTTCGGGTGTGCTACCTACTAATTTTGCCAAGCGGTCCCTTACTTGAGCCTTGTTGCCCCACTGTACCGTTCTCATATAGTAGGAAGCCTCGTAGTTGACCATTTCTATGTGATTAATATACTTTTGAAGGGTAGGTTTGGGCACAAAATTATAATACCCGTTTTCTAGATTGATATAATCAGGTTTTAAATTATAGTCTTCTCGGATACGTTCCCAGAATTCATCTTCTTCAATAGGATACGGACTACTGCCTATAGCCTCAGAAGCTCGAAGGTTCAGGGGTAAAAAGGGAGTTACCAAAGCAGCATGTCCCAACTGTTTTAAAAATTGTCTTTTTTTCATTGCTTTATCCTTTCTAGTCCATAATCAATGGTGCTCCGGCGTCTTCCAAGGCTTTTTGCATAGCGGGCAAATCTGTTTTTAAAAACTTGTCCAAATCAGGTTTGAGCTCACCGTACTGTAGTTTTCCCATAGCTAGGCTTTCCATGTGCATCTTCGTGGGACCATAGGTGTTTCCAGAAAAGCCTTCTCTAGCAACATCTAACCTATCTTCTATCGTTGGGTCATCTTTCTCACCAACTTCCTTCTTTGCGGAGTTCCCTGAGATTTCACTATTAAGACGATAATAATCCTTTTTTAGGGAAGCCAAACGGCTTTCGAGATCACCTGGTTTTTCAGTTGTAAAAACTATTGCCCTATCAAATGTCTGGAGCATTTTCTCTGCTTTTTCCATTTCGTACTCCACCTCCGAAACAGTGGTACTGAATGTCATGTACTCCGTCGTGTAATCAGAAATCTCATTGCTTAAAGGGTTATCAAGCACATTTTCTCGAATACGTTTTACGGTAAAGGTCTGGGGTGCACCTAACTGGCTTGTTTCCCCATCCACTTCTTTATAAAGAGTTACAGAATAAGTCCCTGGTGCCACCATTATTGCTCTTCTTGAACGTCTCCGACCTGTATCTGGAGAAGGACCCGGTTTTAAGTTGGTTACCATGGACTTGGTCAAATCCCAAGATACTTCCTGAAAACCTTTTTTCAAGGGGCCCTCTATTTTACTAACGACCTCGTTTTCGGAATTTTGGACTACTAATATTGCCTTTGGCTTTTGTTGGTTTTTTTCTGCTTCAAGCTTACCCCAACCCGGAAAAGGTATATTGCCCGTTAGTTTCTTTTCATTATCCTTTCTTAGTTCTTCTAATGTTTTATAACCATCCGCAAGGTAATATCTGAGCACAGCACCATACGGTGGATTATCCGCAATAAAGTAATTACCTCCTTGGCTAGCGCTTCCTCCTCTAATCGGCACATATTGTAATGCGGTACGCGGTTTAAACAATACACCCTCCTGCTTCAAGGTTTCTTCATTGATTTCTCTCAGCAGACTATAATCATCAAAAACATAGAAACTTCTTCCAAAAGAAGCACCAATCAAATCGTTCTCACGCTTTTGAATCGCCAAATCCCTAAAAGAAATAGTGGGTAATCCGTTGGAGAATTTTATCCACTCACCCCCCTGATCAAAAGACACATAAATTCCATATTCAGTGGCCAAAAAGAGCAAGTTTTTATTAACGTGGTCCTGAACCAACCTCCAAACCAAAGAACCCTTGGGAAGTCCATTGGTTATAGAAAACCATTTTTTTCCACCATCGACGGTTTTGTATAAATACGGGGAATAATCCCCGTATTTATGGTTATCCAAGCTAACGTAGGCGATGTTTGCGTCA
>CAJQMW010000249.1 GCA_905479535.1 uncultured Maribacter sp.
GTGATCGAGTAGACAAGGGGAATTTCACCCCAAGCCTCTCACAGAACCGTGCTTGAAAGTCTCCCCTCACACGGCTCTTCTAATTTGTAACAAATATAAGCTCATCCTCTTTCAAGTTGGCAAACTGTGTTCCAAATTAGCTAATCCCTTCGCTCCATTTCCATTACAGAAACTTCATCACTACTACGGATTAGTCTGCCACTACATACACTATCGGTATTCTGCCTCTAGGTTGTGCCTATTGTACATTTCCCTTATCATTTGTATGCAGCTTCCCAAGTTCCGTAAATAAGCCCAAATAAAGTTCTTGCCACCTGAATGACGCCAGCCTTACAGAAAATAAATAGGTTATCTCTGCAATTAATAGTATCGCTACTATTACTTTTCACTCCGTATGCCAACCCGCCATCTGGCTCATTCGCTAAAAATGTCTTCAAGACATTTTTTTTACGCTCTGCCCTGTAGCTTTTGACTGGATGTAGCAACTTCTCGACACCTCGTCAGTGGTTCACTTTCGTTCAACTCCTTTAATCTTACCTGCTAATCTCTTGGACTAGATTCTCCTAAACGCTCAGTACCAAGACTATTAATCAAAGCACCTTTAGGTGGTTTGAAGCCATCGCCTATACAACGACCTCGATGGACCTACCATCATCTTACTTACAGCATTCAGTCAGTTTATTGCCGTGACTGATTCTTGGCACACTAAGAATAGTTGCGGGTTTACGTGCGAGGATTTTCCGCAGGAAAATCAGACGTAACAAAATTGCAACGACCTTTGGTTAAGCACTAATTTAGCAATTAATTTTATACGGTGTGTGTGCCCAGCATGGGCATCTTTTAACTACGGAAATGTAGTTAATTGATCTAGAGGGTGCAAGTCCCTTATGGGCGGGGGTAACGCCTTGGACCATTAGTAAGTCGCAAGGGTGGTGACCGTGAGGTCATATCTGAAGGAAGCGGGACCACAAAACCCGGTACTGACCCTTCGGCTTCGCTCAGGACAGGCTGAACGGGAACCGTATATAGAGGCATTTATCCATGGGTAAGCAAGCACATCATTGTAACGCCCAACGATTACCAAAAGGGTAAGTATGTAGATACGGCAGGGATCGGGGGAAAGAAGATGTCCTTACCTGGGGAGGTCTCCAAAGCTACGTGTAGCTAAACGGAGAAGTCAGCAGAGGTCGTAGTACTTACGGGAAACGAGCTAGGGCAGTACCCTAGAGGTCTCACAAGTAAGGAAGGACCGAACGCAGTCCTTCTGGAAATTAGGATAGGAGCATTGATTTTCGTTATTGGGTGACCGATTCCCAGGAAAATCCGTAGCCTTTTGAAAAAGAACAGAATAGTTTCGATTGGTGTAAAGAGCGACTGGAAAAATGGATTGCGAACCGCCGTATACGAGACCCGTATCCCGAGAATTCGGGAGTGGTGTGAGGGGCGCACCGTGCGTGGGCTTTATAGTTCATGGACGTCTACTCGACTAGCAAACATTGTTTATATTTTTCCGTTAAGTGATTTTAGTCTATTAAGTTCGTCAAACTCTGCTACTAAAATCTTTTTATTTTTTAATCCCTCAATTTTATTTTCCGATATATTTAGTTCAAAATCTCGGTCTATCATATAATTTTTAAAAGTATTTTTATGATTTAATAAGTCTATTCCACTTATTAGCTGAGGAAAACTGGTCATTACTTTTTCCAATCTATTTTTATCAATTTGGGGTATTTTGTTGTCGTCAATTGTCACAACAAGAGTTCCTTGTCCATAATTTGCACAGTAATAACTTTTAGCTTTAAACAATCCACAAGCCATCATCCCGATTTTATGCTCAAATCCTTTATCGACATTAAAGTGACCATCTGTTAATTCTTTAATATTTTTCTGTTCTCCAATTTCCTTCAGTTTATTTGATTGGATTAACAAATTTTCAGGCATGCTACTTTGGGTGTTTGCCCATCCCCACATCCAAGAATAGCTATTAAAAGAAAGAGAACCTATGATTTGAATTGGGAACTCTAAATTTCCAAAAGTAATAACTCCTTTTCCCATATCTAATTCCCAGGAATTTGAACCAATTACATCTACAAACACCATCTGCTTTTCAAATGAAAGTCCTGCATTTTGTTCAACTAAATCTTGAAGGTTGTGAAAATCCGATTTAATTGATTTACTGAATTTTGTAAAGTCGTTTTGAGGTTCATCTTTTGATTTTTCACCTCCAAATATTTTTTTAAATATGCTCATTGTTCGTTTTAATGTTCGTTAACAATTGAATATGTGTACAAGTACACATATCTATATTTTGCCAATGCCGTTAAAAATAGTCGTTTTTCGTTACAATAAATTAATGCTTAAGAAAATATACAAAAGCAAATGGCATTTTATTAAACCAGTTTAACGAGATTCCTAAGAATAAATCCTAACTTGAATAGCTCTAAACATAAACACAATTCTTATGGCCAATACCTATGTAGACCTGGAGACTTTAAAATTCCTATTGTTCAATGTACATGACCTAAAAAGTGTGCTGGAACAGGAACGTTTTGCAGATTATGATGAGGAATCCATTACCATGATGCTAGATTCTATCAAGGATTTTGCGGATAAGGAACTATATCCCTATTTCCGGGAGATGGACGAAAGCCCTGCCCATTTTAAGGATGGGGAGATCATCGTGCATCCACAGGTAAAAAAGTATATGAAAGCTGGGGGCGAAATGGGTTTTCTATCCGGACCGTTTTCCTATGAGGACGGGGGTATGCAAATGCCCGCTATGGTCATACATGCTTCCGCTTTTATTCAGGAAGCTGCTAATAACCATTTGCCGGGCTACATTGGGCTTACCGTAGGTGCTGCGGAACTGATCGTACATTTTGGAAACCAATCTTTGAAAGATACCTATGTTCCCAAAATGATGACAGGGGAATGGGGCGGTACCATGTGCCTCACCGAACCACAAGCGGGAAGTTCGCTTTCGGATATCGTTACAACGGCCGTTCCGGATGGGGATAGCTATAAAATACACGGTCAAAAGATATTCATCTCCGGTGGGGACTACAAAGGGGCTGAGAACATAGTACATCTGGTTCTGGCACGTATCAAAGGAGCTCCTGCAGGGACCAAGGGTATTTCACTTTTTGTAGTGCCCAAAAAACGACTCGGGGACGATGGGAATTTGATAGATAATGATGTGACCACGGTTGCCGATTTCCAAAAAATGGGTCAAAAAGGCTATTGTACCACGCACTTGTTTTTTGGGGATAAGGAAGACTGTACCGGTTGGTTGGTGGGGGAACCCAACAAAGGCCTCAAATATATGTTCCTAATGATGAACGGCGCACGTATCGCCGTTGGTCGTGGAGCGGCCGCAATTGCAACGGGAGCCTACCATGCTTCACTGAACTATGCCAAAGAGCGGCCACAGGGACGGGAGCTACAACGAACAGGAAAAAAAGATGCCTCCCAAGAACAAACGCTCATTATCAACCACCCCGACGTTCGAAGAATGTTATTGTTGCAAAAGGTAATTACCGAAGGGGCGTTGAGC
>CAJQMW010000250.1 GCA_905479535.1 uncultured Maribacter sp.
TTAATCGATGATATTATGGTAAGGTCGAATTTACGAATTGCTAAACTCCCAATTGGTAACAGACCTTTATATTTGCAAAAACTTAATTGAAAATATGACACATCAAATCTATTTCTGGAATTAGGGGCACCATAGGGGGAAAGCCCGGAGACAATCTGACCCCTATCGATGCCGTAAAGTTTGCCGCTTCTTACGGTATATGGTTAAAGGACTACTCCAAAAAGGATAAATTGAAAGTTGTTATTGGTCGTGATGCCCGATTATCCGGGGAAATGATTCAAAATCTAGTGGTTTCCACTTTAGTAGGTCTTGGTATCGATGTTATCGATCTGGACTTGTCTACCACACCCACAGTAGAAATTGCCGTACCCCTAGAAAAGGCGGAT
This sequence comes from uncultured Maribacter sp., assembly GCA_905479535.1. Taxonomy (GTDB): domain Bacteria; phylum Bacteroidota; class Bacteroidia; order Flavobacteriales; family Flavobacteriaceae; genus Maribacter. The sequence continues at coordinate 387 of CAJQMW010000250.1, forward strand.
GGAGGCATCATCCTGACCGCTAGCCATAACCCTAAACAATGGAACGCTTTAAAGTTGCTGAACGAAAAGGGTGAGTTTTTAGATGCAGCCCAAGGTGCTAAAATATTGGAAATCGCTGAAAAAGAGGATTTCGATTTTTCCGAAGTAGATGATTTGGGTGAAATTATCAAAAACGATAGTTATATCGATATTCATATTGATGAAGTTTTAAATCTTTCGCTAGTAGAGGCCGATGTAATCCGAAAGGCAAAATTCAAAGTCGTAGTGGATGGCGTGAATTCTACCGGGGGTATCGCCATTCCAAAGCTTTTGAAGGAGCTGGGCGTAGAGGCGGTGGAATTATATTGTGATCCCACGGGACACTTTCCGCATAACCCGGAACCGCTAAAGGAGCATTTAAAGGATATTTGCGAATTGGTAGTTAAAGAAAAGGCGGATTTTGGTATTGTGGTGGACCCGGATGTGGATCGTCTGGCATTTATCAGCAACGACGGTGAAATGTTCGGAGAAGAATATACCCTAGTCGCCTGCGCAGATTATGTGCTAGGCAAAACCAAAGGGAATACGGTCTCTAACTTATCTTCGTCAAGGGCGTTGCGTGATATTACCGAAAAACATGGAGGTGTCTATGAAGCAGCTGCGGTTGGTGAAGTAAACGTAGTTACCAAAATGAAAGCTAACAATGCTATTATAGGTGGAGAAGGCAACGGAGGTATTATTTATCCGGAAAGCCACTACGGACGTGACTCTTTGGTGGGAACCGCATTGTTTTTGATGCTGATGGCGGAAAAAGGTGGAACGGTAGCGGAACTCAGGGCCAGTTATCCAAGTTACTTTATGAGTAAGAAGAAAATTCAGTTGACACCTGGTTTGGATATCGATGGAATTTTGACCGCAATGGCCGAGAAATATAAGGATGAAGAAATTTCTACAATAGACGGCGTAAAAATAGATTTCCCCGACAACTGGGTACACTTAAGAAAATCCAACACGGAGCCCATCATACGAATCTATACCGAGGCTAAAAGTCAGGTAAATGCAGATACTTTAGCAGATCGGATTATCGGAGAGATTAAAGCGGTAGCCGGAATTTAAAGGGGAGCAAAAATGGAATTATCAAAACAGGGGACAAAAAAGTCAAGTTTTCACTCTTCTGTCACATCGAGCGTTCCGTTTCGGGAGAGATGATTTAAACAATAGGGCTATTAAGTTCTCGACTTCGCTCGAAACGACCGTAGGAGAGACTTTTTTTATCCTTTTTTTTGTGAAACCTTAGCAAAGGGGGCAGGTTCCTTGCCCCTGTGTTTCCAACGCTTATGCGTCCATAAATAGTGTTCCGGTTTTTCGCGGATCTGCTGTTCCGTCAATCGGAGAAACCTGTCCGTAATCTCATTCTCGGAGGTGTTCTTGCCGTTTTCGGTAATGGGAATGAACTCAGCTTGGTAATAGCCTCGCTTTACTTTACTAACTTTTAAGAAGACTACGGCCAAACCTAACTTACGCGCCATGGTCTCCGCACCGTTGAAGATAGGCACCTTAATACCCATAAATTCTGTCCAGTATTGTGCTCGGTGCACCTGTGGCGATTGGTCGCTGACCATACCGAATATTCCTTTGATGCCATCTCGCTTATTGCGGACCACCGTAGTTACGGTTTGTTGTTGCGTAATTAAGGTAGTATTCCATCTGGCCCTAACCTTTTTAATAAAGTTGTCAAAATAAACATTGCCTATTTCCTGGTATACGGCGTATCCCTTTGAATCTACATAGTTGTTTATGCTAACATTCCATTCCCAGTTGGCAAAATGGGAGCAAACAATTAGAATGCTGCGTTCTTTTTCCAGTTCCCGTATGACCTCAATATTAAGGACCTTGTATTTCTTACGAACCTCTTCCTTTGAAAGATTCATGGTTTTCACCGTTTCCAGAAACATATCGCACATATGCTTAAAAAAAGCTTTTTCAATACGCATGATTTCAGAAGCCTCCTTCTCCGGAAAGACCAGTTTCAAATTGTTCTGCACTACTTTCCTCCGGTACCCTATAACATAATAAACAATAAAAAAGACCACATCCGAAAACACATAGAACAACCGATGCGGTAGAATAGAGATAACCCATAAAAGGGGGTATGCAAGAATAAATATTAGGAATTGCATGTGCTAAAATATAAGGGCAAATATAGCTATATTTGAATCCAAACATTACGCTTACCATGAACGACCTGCACATTGCCACTATTGCCGTTATCGCCGCAAACGTCCTCGTTTCCTTCAAATGTTTTAATGATTCCTATTTTTTTGACCATTACAAGTTTGGCATAGGGG
>CAJQMW010000251.1 GCA_905479535.1 uncultured Maribacter sp.
TGTTTTCCCAGTTTTTTCGTGCAAAGGTCTGTAAATCTGCAATGTTATCGCTCTCGTCCATAATTTCAAGACCCAATAGGGTTTCTATGACGTCTTCCATCGTAACTAGGCCTGCCACGGATCCGTACTCGTCCACAACAAGGGCGATATGCTCACGTTTTGCAATAAAAATATCGAATAGTTTAGGAATGGGCGTACTTCGTCGGGTGATGAGCAGGTCCCGTTTCAATTCCCCTAGGGGCATATCACCGTTTTGGTTGATGATTTCTTCGTAAACGTTGTCCTTCAGCACAAATCCCGTAATATCATCCATTTTTTCATGGAAAATTGGAATCCTCGAAAACCGAAGCTTTGGGTTTTCCTCAAAAAAGGTCTGTATGGTCTTTTTATCGGACGCTATTTTCATGACGGCCCTAGGGGTCATGATGTCCTTTACGAGAACTTCATCAAAACGAAGCAGGTTCTTAATAATGGTTGATTCCGATTTTTCAAAGACCCCTTCTTCATGGGCCATATCCGTCATGGCCGTAAAATCCTCCCGGCTCAACACACTACCATGATGGCCTTTTCCGCCCACAAGCCTTGTAAAGAGACGTAAAAGCCATAACAAACCGGTATATTTCAGGCATAAGACCATAATTCTAAGTGTCTTTGCACTAAAATTAGATAACTGCCTCCAGTACGTGGCCCCAATGGTTTTGGGTATGATTTCAGAAGCCACCAGTATCAATATCGTCATAATAGTGGATACCGCCCCAACCATTAGATCCTCGGTAAACTCAATGCCCAAAACAGTACGTTCGGTTGTACCGTAAATCTCCGCATAAGCGACTTTAGCCTGCACCCCTACCAAAATAGCACCCACCGTATGTGCAATGGTGTTAATGGTCAAGATGGCAATGAGGGGCTCATCAACATCGTTCTTAAGGGTTTCCAAGGTATGGGCATACGATTTGCCTTCCCGCTTTTTTACATTGATGAAAGTTGGCGTAATACTCAAGAGCACGGCCTCTAAAATAGAGCAGAGGAAGGAGAAAAAGATAGAAATGAGGGCATAAAAGACAAGTAGTCCCATAGAATTATTTTGTGCGCCTAAGATACCAATAAATTGGTAATAGGCTCGCCTTATTTAGTAAGGGATAGGGCTTTATAAAATACTTGTTGAATCGCCGAGCGAATATTCAGTTCATAGAGATTACGGTTAACGCGAGTGGGGTAGACCCGGTTGGAAAGAAAAATATATACCAATTGGTTTTCTGGGTCGGCCCAGACGAAAGTACCTGTAAAACCGCTGTGTCCAAAACTTTCTGGACTTACTTCGGGTGCCGGATATGCCTCGGATAATGGAAGGGTATCATTTTCTATAAGGGGCTTATCAAAGCCAAGACCGCGTCTATTTTCATTGTCGGGATACTGTATTTCAATAAATTCCTTGACGACTTCTTCCGATAATAATCGGTTTCCATTGAAGTTTCCCAACTGCACGTATAGCTGCATCATTTTGGCCAAATCGGTTGCGGAGCCAAATAACCCGGCGTTTCCCGATATTCCACCAAGAAGGGACGCATTTTCATCATGCACCCACCCTTGGGTCAGCGTATTCCTATATAATGTGTCTATCTCGGTCGGGACAATGTTGTTGGAAAAACCCTTGGTCATGGGTAGAAACCCCAAGGTTTTTGCACCTACAGGTTTGTAAAAGTTCTCCGTTACATATTTTTCATAGGGAACGCCGGTAAGTTGTTCAATCAATTCTGGGAAAATGAGGAACGTAAGCCCTGAATAGCGATACTTTTTTTCCTCTGATACCTCCGAACGGTTAATCATACGGTACATTTTTCTATTGAACCTATTTTTTACAAAAAGTCCGTCATAGGCTTCATTTTCAAACCGATTTTTTTTAGAGGTCTTTACAAACCTACTTTTAAGCTGACCGTTTTTCTTTAAAACTTTACTGAGAAATACGATATAAGGTTCAAGTCCCGCTTGATGCGCCAGGATTTCCCGAAGGGTAATGTCTCTTTTGTCTTTTCTTCTCTGCCAGGGACGCCAATAGGTGCTAAAAGGAACATCTAATTTCAACTTTCCTTCCGCTACTAACTTCATCAAAGCAGGAAGCGGACCTAGGATTTTGGTGACCGAAGCTAGATCATAGATGTCGTTCAATCTTACCGACTGAACACTGTCATAGGTATGGTATCCATAGGCTTTGTGAAAGATAATGTTTCCCTTTTCGGCAACCAGTACCTGTGCTCCCGGGAATGCTTCGTTTTTTATACCATTTGTTATAATAGAGGCTACTTTAGCATTTACAGAGAGCAAATCTATTTCCGATAACATTGAATTGTCCAATGCCGTGGTGCTCCGTAAGGTAATTTTATTAGGAATAATTTCTTGGGAGAAGGCATATAGTGGGCAAAATATCCACCAGATAAAAAATAAATACCTTGTTTTCATGAAAATTCTATTTTTGCCCAACGCCCAACGCCTAACTCATCAACTTAACTGCATCTTTAGCAAAATAGCTCGCTATAATATTGGCACCCGCCCGCTTAATGGCAATGAGTTGTTCCATCATAACCGCGTCATGGTCCAGCCAGCCTTTTTCCGCAGCGGCTTTCACCATGGCATACTCACCGGATACTTGGTAAACCGCCACCGGAACGTCCACTTCGTTCTTAATCTCCCTTACGATATCCAAATAGCACAGGCCTGGTTTGATCATGACGATATCCGCACCTTCATCAATATCCTGTTGCGTTTCACGTAGGGCCTCGAACCTGTTGGCCGAATCCATTTGATAGGTCTTTTTGTCCTTGGGCACATTGTTTTGGTCCACCGGAGCGGAATCCAAGGCGTCCCGAAACGGACCATAAAAGGCACTGGCATATTTGGCACTGTAACTCATGATGCCCGTATTGGTGTAGCCCTCGTCTTCCAAAGCCTCACGGATACTTAAGATCCGACCGTCCATCATATCGCTAGGGGCTACGAAATCCGCTCCGGCCTTGGCATGGGAAACACTCATTTCTGCTAAGACTTCCACGGTTTCGTCGTTCAGAATTTGCCCGTCCGCCACGATGCCATCATGCCCATAGGAAGAATAGGGATCAAGGGCCACATCGGTCATCACTAGCATTTCAGGACATGCATTTTTAACCGTTTTAATGGCTAATTGCATTAGTCCATTATCGTTTAAGGCCTCCGAACCGGCATTGTCTTTTAAGTTATCAGGAACTTTTACGAATAGCAGCACAGCGCAAAGCCCCATATTCCAAAGTTCTTTTACTTCCTTCTCCAAATTATCCAAACTTAGCCGGTAATAATTGGGCATGGAGGCAATTTCCTCTTTTACACCCTTTCCTTCTACGACAAATAGCGGAACCAAAAAATCACTGGGCGTAATTATGGTTTCTCGGACTAAATGCCTAATAGCTTCAGAACTCCGGAGTCTTCTATTTCTTATAAGTGGATACACAGTTTTATTTTTCTAAGGTTCGATACGCAATTTCGGAAATAAATAATCTTTTACAAATATAAGCTAAGGCCTTTCAATCTTGCGGCACGGAGCATTTTTCTTATAAAACTGATGTGATAAAAAGTTTTAGATCGTAACAAAATGAATATCTTCCATACTTATTCCTTAAAATTATAAACCGACCAAAATTTTAGCAAATGCTCTCTATTTCCAATTTGAATAAAACGTATCCGAACGGAACGCAGGCCTTGAATGATGTTAACCTTGAAATTGGCACAGGAATGTTCGGGTTATTGGGGCCTAACGGCGCAGGGAAATCTACCTTAATGCGGACCATCGCTACCTTGCAATTGGCCGACAGCGGTACGATTACCTTTAATGATATCGATGTTTTTGCGTCACCGGACGAGTTGCGAAAGGTTTTGGGATATTTGCCACAGGATTTTGGGGTGTATCCTAAGGTATCCGCGGAAATGATGCTAAATCACATTGCCAAAATAAAAGGGGTACAAAATAAGGGCGAGCGAAAATCCTATGTGGCGGATTTATTGAACAAGGTGAACCTCTACAAATTCCGGAAACGTAATTTGGGAGATTATTCGGGAGGAATGCGGCAACGGTTCGGAATAGCACAAGCGTTAATTGGAAACCCAAAATTGATTATAGTCGATGAGCCTACAGCGGGACTCGACCCTTTGGAACGTAATCGTTTCCACAACCTGTTGAGCGAACTCGGTGAGGATGCCGTTGTTATTTTATCCACCCATATTGTGGACGATGTGGTCAACCTTTGTACCAATATGGCCGTGTTCAATGAGGGCCGGATAGTTGTACAAGGACATCCACAAACCTTATCCAAAACTTTGGACGACAAGGTCTTCAGAAAGAAAATAGATAAAGAAGAAATCGAGAAATACCAATCGGAATTTACGGTATTATCCACCTATCTTAGAAGCGGTAATTTGAATATAAACGTTTATAGTGACAGCAGTCCCGGGGACGGTTTTGAACCCGTAAACAATACTCTGGAGGACTTTTATTTCTATAGCATCAATCAACCTCAAACTGTATAATCATGAAGGAGATTTTCCTGTTTGAGTTGAAGTACCGTCTTAGAAGACCGGCAACCTATATCTATATTTTCCTAATGTTCCTGATACCGCTATTATTGGCGGTGTTCGATAAATCCGTTACAGCCCAGTTTACTAACAGTCCCAATGCGATAGTCAGTGTCCTCGGGGGCATGAGTATTCTGGCTTTGTTCTTTTACGCTGCAATTATGGGGGTACCCGTATTTAGGGACGAAGAGCATAAGACCGCACAGACTTATTTTACCTTTCCCATAGGAGAGAAAAGCTATATTCTAGGACGATTTTGGGGAAGTTTCGCCATTGTTACCTTCATGAATGTGGCAGCGGTATTGGGGGCTATGATAGGTTATGGTTTGGGGGCACTATTGGACCGTCCCGACTATGGTACGTATACCGATTTTAATTTTTGGTCCTATTTCCTTCCCTTTAGCTATCTGCTAACGTTCAATGCTTTTTTTGTGGGAAGCCTTTTCTTTAGTCTAATGACCTTCTTTAAGCGGATGCCCATATTATACCTGGGTGGAATTGTTATTCTGCTGGCCACCATTGTATCAGGTCAATTGCTCTCTAATCTAGATACCGAATGGCTAAGCGTTTATGTGGACCCGTTTGGGGAAACGGCGCATGGATACCTCACAAAATACTGGTCCGTAAGCGAATTGAATACCACCCAGCTTTCCCTTACCGGAAAGTTTATGATCAACCGTCTTTTATGGTTGGGAATAGCTACCATCATATTTTTGTTTACGCTCTTTAAATTTTCATATAAAGGTTTTTTGTCGGCCAAAAAGAAAAAGACGGTTAAGGAAGATTTGGATGTTTATGACGCTAGTGGAATAACTTCTGTAGTACAAAGTTTCACCAAAAAATCGCAACGGGAGAATTTATGGTCACTGAGCAAGATAGAGTTCCTTTCTATTGTAAAGGAATCGGTTTTCTTGGTCTTGATCGTCATTGGGATACTTATTGCCGGATTTGTAGCCTATCAATCCAATCAGATTTATGGGACGCCTTCTCTGCCCTTAACACGGTACATGGTCGTTCAGATTGCGGGCGGTATATCACTATTTTCAGTAATCATATTGATAATTTACGCAGGAGAAGCAGTGCATCGGACACGAAAGAACAAGACGTTTGAGTTTTACGATGCGCTACCGGTAAGCAACAATACCCTATACCTATCAAAAATCATTTCCTTAGTAGGAGTGGCGGTGGTATTGACTTTAGTGGGTATACTGGTCGGTATTATATACCAAACGATTAATGGTTATTTTAACTATGAGATTGGGATGTACCTTACTTATAATTTCGCTAAAATATTTCCGACGTATCTCATGACCTTATTACTGGCATTTTTCATTCATGTGCTGGTAAACAATAAATTTCTGGGACATTTTATCGTGGTCGCCATTTACGTCGGGCTTCCGTTATTGTTGAATTTGGCCTTTAAAACGAGTAATCCATTATTGGTTTTTGGGGATACCACTGGAAGTTTCCTGAGTGATCTCAATGGTTTTGGACATTATTTGTACGGTGAGTTTTGGTTGAATTTGTATTGGGTACTGCTTACCTGCATTTTAGCAGCGATTGGAAAAATCTTTTGGAACAGGGGCTTCTTTTCTTCCGCCAAGGAACGCCTAAAACTTGCCAGGACCCGGTTTAAGGGAAAAACAGTCGCCTACACCTTATTGTTCATTCTTGCTTTTGCATCTGTAGCCGCTTATAGTTATTACAATATAAAAGTACTGAATCAGCTTGAGGATGGTGATTACAGTCAAAGGATTGCCGCGGAGGCCGAAAAGGCCTACGGGAAATACATGGACAAGCCACATATTCAGGTCATAGACCTGAAGGCGAACATTGACATCTATCCAAGAGAACGTAAGGCGGATGCACAGGGTATTTTTAAGGTAGTCAACCCATCGGAAGAACCCATTGATAAGGTTTTGATGGAAATTAAATTTCCCATCACCGATACTAAAATCAGTAAAGTGTTATACAACGGTGCACCGCTTGAGCCGTTCTTGAGCGATAGCATATATCGATTATTTATTTACAAATTACCGCAATCCTTGCAACCAAAGGACACGGCCGATCTGGTCATTGAAACCAAAGCACGCACGCACGGGTTTTCTAACGATACCGAAACGGCTATTTTGGGGAATGGTACATTCTTTAGGGATGCGATATTCCCAACCTTTCATTTTGATAGAGCGCTGAGCGATAATGGGGTACGCAAGAAATACGGGTTGGAGGAACTGGATTTTCTATATCCGCCAAGAACGGATAGTACGGCGTTAAAAAAGAATCTTTTTAACGAGGACAGTAATTATATGACTTTTGAGGCAACTGTGAGCACTTCAAAGGATCAAATTGCCATCGCACCTGGAACACTCATCAAGAAATGGGAGGAGGGTGACCGTAGTTACTATAACTATAAGTTAGAGGACAAGACCGACTATTTCTTCAATTTCGTTAGTGCCGATTATTCGGTTGAAAAAGATGTTTGGACGGCACCTAGCGGTAAAAAGGTGGACATTGAAATCTATCATTCTCCCAAACATGATAAAAATTTAG
>CAJQMW010000252.1 GCA_905479535.1 uncultured Maribacter sp.
CACAAGTGCACTATTAAAGTATTGCGAATTGGACACTTTAGCTATGGTCATGATTTATGAGCATTTTGGGTATGATTTGATTTGAAAAGTTTAGTATGTACTTGCCTTTTCAAATTTCTTCCTTGAGGCAATAAATCCGGACTTAGTTTACGGCATTCTACCGGACACTAAATTAATAATGTGTTAGTTGTTTAATCTAACTTTGAAGAATTTGGAATTTTGCCTAAATCATAATTGGTAAGTCATTCATATTACATAAAGATTCTTTTGAGTTTCAAAAAGTACCTACATCAATCCGAGGAGAACCATATTTTAAGTAAATTTGTGTGAAAGTAATTTTTGAATTACTCGTAATACCTTTTAACCTTTACAACCAACAGGTTCTTTTACGATTTTGATTTTCTAGTAAACGAATTCTGTTTTTTAACGGATTAACATCCTAGTTTCGAACAAATATCGAACAAATCTTAATACTTCTACATATAATTTATTGTAAATCAATTATTTAAACGCAATAACATGATATACAGAACGTATACCACACCATGCAGGAATAAAAAAGCCAATCTTTAAAAAATTCCTCTTCATAATATGTATGATTCAATTGTTTTTCACCCATACATACGGAAGTTCTTAGCGAGGGTTTTAAAAGGAATATTAAATAAATCTGCCGTTAATCGATTAGGAAGTGCAAGGATAAAATAAAAAATGGAGATAATTTAAAGGTCATTCTTCCAACCCTGAACTAACCTATATACGACGCAACCATCGGGAATTAGTAAGTGTTTGCAACAATCTTTCCCTCGACTCCTTGGAAGAAAATTTCATAAGATTTAAAATCCGCCTCCTTGTCCCCGGTTACCTGAAAAGGTTTAGAAATTTTAATTTCCTTTTTCCCATAATCGAAAGCAACCAGTACAATGGGCACTTTAGCAGATTCAGCAATGTAGTAGAAACCCGTTTTCCATTTGTCTACTTTTTTCCTAGTACCCTCCGGAGAAAGGGCCAATCTAAATTTCTCCCTGTCGTTGAAAACTTGAGCGGTAGCTTTTACCGTATCATTGGTTTTGGAACGATCTATAGGGGCCCCTCCTGTCCATTTAAAGAACCATCCGAATGGAGAATCAAAAAGACTTTTTTTGCCAATGTAATTAATCTCCTCGTTCCAAATTTTCCGTACGAGAAGACCTAATAAAAAATCCCACCAACTGGTATGTGGAACCACAGCTATAACACATTTCTTTAAATGCGATGGGAACTGTCCTTTTAAGGACCATCCCATAAGCCTGAAATAAATAAACTTAGCTATTTTTCGCATGTAATAATGTAGGCGCTTAAAACAATTCTGATTTGTAAAATTGATTTACAGTGTATTTGCTAGGTGGGTGAAATCTAAATTTTCTTATAGATTGATTTTAGTTTTTCCTCAGTGATGATGGACTTCCAATTTTTCCCTAGTGCATTCTCCCATAGCGGTTCCATTCCGAGCGCAACAGCTACCATTTGCTCTAGCTCTGCATCGGTTAGATTACCACATATGCCTTGAGGCAGAACAATATCATGTTTTTTCATCATTTTTTGGAAAAGTTTTACTCCCCCGGGGTAAAATTCCTCTAAATATTGAAAAACCAAACAGTTACCAATACCGTGTTTCACGCCCAATAAGTAGCCTAAACCATAACTCATAGCATGGGCTATACCCACCTGTGAATAAGCTATACTCATACCACCGTGCCAAGATGCCATCATTAAATTGTTCCTGGATTCGGAATCCGATAAATTGTCCAAAAAGACTTCTTTACAAAGCTCCAGCGCTTTTTCTCCATAGCTTTTACTGAAGGCATTTAAGAAAGTACCGTTGAGGGATTCGATACAATGTATATAACAATCCATTCCTGTATAGAACCATTGTTCCTTTTTGACTCCTTTGGTCAGTTCCGGGTCTAGTACCACCTGATCAAATGTGGTGTAATCCGAATTAATGCCTAATTTTTTATTAGGCCCCAGCAACACCGTAGTTCTCGAGACTTCAGCTCCGGTTCCGCTTATGGTGGGTATACCTACATGATAAATGGATTTTTTGGGAACAAGGTCCCAACCCTGATAATCTGCGGCAACACCTTTATTCGTCAATAGTATTGCTACGGCCTTAGACAAGTCCAGCAAGGTACCGCCCCCAATCCCGATGATACCGCAAGGCAGTTCATGGAATTGATTCTTAATTTTTTGAACCAAGGCATCCACCTGATCTGTTTTAGGTTCTTCTTCCGCGGAAATAAATATAATTTGATCACAGAATATACTTGGAATACGATCGATAAGATCTGTACCTTCAAAAACATCGTCCAACAAAAAAATCATGGGTGCCTCGGAATGTCTTCTTTTTGGTAAAAGGATATCCCCTAATTGATCAAAACTCCCACTCCCAAAGACCACTCTGGGCACCATGGGAAAGTTCCTGTATTTTTCCGAAGTTCTAGTAGGTATCTTCTTCAATGCTATTTCTTTTTTAATCTCCATTCCAGTTTTTATAGGTACCGTAACACATCTTCCAATGTGTTTAGGGTCATATATCCGTTCTTTTCTTTAGGTGGGGCTATTTCTTCATGTTTCCAGGTGGTATGAAAGGGAACATGTATTGCCCTGGCCCCAATATTTACTATGGGCAGAACATCCGACTTCAGGGAGTTTCCTATCATTAGGAATTCATTGACCGGAATTTCCAGATGTTCCAATAGGTTTTTATAATTTTTTTCTTTTTTATCACTCAAAACCTCAACATGATGAAAGTATTCCGAAATACCGGAACGCTCCAACTTTTTTTCTTGATCTAACAAATCCCCTTTGGTCAGTACAATCAATCTATATTTTCCATCCAACTGCTGCAAGACTTTTTCCACGCCGTTCAATAATTCCACCGGATGGTTAAGCATTGCTTTACCTAGATTCAAAATTTGTAAAAGCGTTGCTTGCGAAACCTGATTATTTGATAGCTCCAAAGCCGACTCTACCATGGACAGCATAAAACCTTTTATCCCATAACCATAAAGGTCTAGGTTCCTTATTTCCATTTTAAAAAGCTCCTGGTCTATTTTATTCTTTGTTTCATACTGCTCCAATAGTGCTGCAAACTTCTCTTCGGTATCCCTAAAATAGGTTTCGTTGACCCATAGCGTATCATCGGCATCGAAACCGATGACCTTTACATCATTAAAATCTATTTCCATGCGGCCTGTGCTTTCTCCAAATCCTCTGGAGTATCAATTTCAATTCCCGAAACCGAAGTCTCTACCATTTTAATCTTTTTACCGTATTCCAAATAGCGGATAGCCTCAATCTTCTCGGTGGCCTCCAACGAAAGCATCGGTAATCGTTGAAAATCCATGAGCGCACCCTTCCTAAAGGCATAAATACCTTTGTGCTTATAGTATACGGTTTCTTTGTTCTTTGCCCGTGGATAGGGTATAGGGGACCGTGAAAAATATAACGCAAAGTCCCTGTTGTCCACAATAACCTTTACCGTATTGGGATTGTTAATTTCTTCCTCATCCGTAATTTTAACCATCAACGAGGCCAGATCAATCTCCTTTTCATCATCCTTCTTAAAAACATCCAACACGCCGGTTAAACTCTCACGATCCGTAAAGGGTTCGTCTCCCTGAACGTTTACAATAATATCCACGTCCATTTCCGCTACTGCCTCGGCAATACGGTCGCTACCACAATCATGTTCTTTCTGGCTCATAATGGCCAACCCACCTGCATTCGTAATCGTTTCGTAAATGATATCACTGTCGGTAACTACATAGACCGCATGGAACAAGTTTGTTTTTACGGCAGCCTCATAAGTTCTTACGATAACCGGTTTTCCCGATAAGTCCTGCATTAATTTTGCCGGGAACCTCGAGGCCGCATACCTAGCGGGTATCATTGCAATTATTTTCACTGACTCTTCTTTTATGTTCTTGATCGTGGCCTTAAACTCCTGTAAATCCTAAAGATTATGAATAATATGATGCATACCAAAACGGCGGCCAGTATCGGGGCAAATATAGATGCTGCGGTAACCACAACCGCCGTACCCGTTTCTACCGTTGCTACTAACGGATTTGCCAAACCTCCCGTTGTGGCCGTCGAAGCCAACCTACTTGTTGCCCCCGCACCTTTTATGGCCGTCGCCGTTCCTCCCCCCGCTATAATAGCCAAGGACCAGGTAACCACGGGATCAAGATTGACAATCGTGGAAACCATTACCGCAGTGCCCGCAATAGCAGCCAATGGTACGGCAGCACTGTCCAAAAGGTTATCTACCCAAGGAATAAAATAGGCGAAAATCTCCACTAATGTTGCAATTCCTAAGGTCAAGACCGCTGCTAAACTTCCAATCCACTCCCAATTTTCATTCAAGTCCCAAACCCCAAAATAGGAGGCTAAACTTAGAGCGAACAAAGGTAAAAACACACGAAAACCGACGGACGCTGCAAGACCGATGCCCAAAAATATACTCAATATCGTTTCCGTGTTCATGTAATCGTTCCGTTTTATTCTTTTAGGACATTAATTTCATTTAGCTTGATGGATATTTCAACTGTGCATCCATTACTAAAATAGCCTTTTCCTAGTCAACAAAAAAATCGTCTTTAAAACCGATAAGGTAGAGCTGTTGTTTTGCTCTAGTTACCGCGGTATAGAGCCAACGCAAGTACTCCTTGTCTATTCCATTGGGCAGGTAGGGCTGTTCCACGAACACGGTGTTCCACTGTCCGCCTTGCGACTTATGACAGGTAATTGCATAGGAAAACTTTACCTGTAATCCGTTAAAATATTTATTGTTCTTAACCCCAAGGAACTTCTTGTATTTGGATTTTTCATTGGCATAATCCTTCATGACCTCCTGATATAACCTGTTCCCATCCTCATAGGATAATGAAGGTGATTCGGCCTTTATGGTGTCCAGCAACAAAACCTGCTTCCGAATTGGGTTTTAACCAAAAATAATTGTTCTTGACCACCATCATATAATCGCCTACGGCCAAGTCATTTTCTAAATAAAGAATACGACTGCGTATGTTTTCGTTATAAAGATTTGCCCTTTTGTTGGAACGTACGATTATAGTTGTTTCTTCTTTCCCATTTTCCGAATATGATGCATCAATAGCCTCTTGGATTTCATACCCATCAACCAACCTTACGATGTCTGAATATGGGTTCACATCAAATTTAAAATCATCGAAAAAGCTACCCCGCAA
>CAJQMW010000253.1 GCA_905479535.1 uncultured Maribacter sp.
GCTTGGGTCTCATCGAAGACAAATTCCTTATCGGCATCATTGAGTTTCACTTTAAACTCTTTTTTAGGCCTTATATATTGAGCCACGTAAGGATCCCAATAATTAGATTTCATAAACTCGATCATCAAGGATTTGGAGAAATTTGAAAACTGGTTACTGATACTTACCCCACCTATCAAATATTTATGTTCCGGATGTCTAAGCGTAGTATGCACAATTCCTTTCCAAAGTAGGAACAGTGGCATAGGTTTTTGTTGATATTCCTTAACGATGTATGCGCGGCCCATCTCTATGGAATTTCGCATCATCCCATAAAGTTCCGGTTCAACACGAAAGAGATCCTGGAGGTAAAAACCATCTATGCCGTACTTGGGAAATATTTCGGACCCCATTCCCATTCTATAAGCCCCTACAATACACTTATCGTCATCGTCCCAAAGAAAAAGATGATGGTAATAGGAATCGAAAATATCCAAATCAATAGCCTTATTGGTGCCCTCCCCTATGGCCCTAAAGGTAACCTCTCTCTGCCTTCCTATTTCTTTGAGGATAAAAGGCATGTCCTTTTCCTTGGCCAGGAAGACTTCATAATTTTTACTTTGTAAAAGACGGCAATCTTTTTCGCGAAGCTTGTCTATTTCTCCCTGCATTACCTCTTTTCGCATGGCGGAAGCAATTTTTTTGGGTGGTTTTGGAATTTTTAAGGAGGTGGGGATTTGATCGATCAACCGTTCCTTCTCATAGGCATTGGCAAGGATATATGTTTTTCTTCGTAGCAAATCTGTAAACTCCTCCAAATTTTCCTGCTCCTTCTGTGTTTGAACTGAAATTGGTTGCCCTATTCTAACTTTTATCGGCCTATTTCTTTGGGAATAGACTTGTGAAGGAATCAGGGCGGTCCTAAAGACATCGGCCCATCGGGAAAGTCGGTAAAAAAGTTTACTGTTCTTTGCGTGAAAATAAATGGGCACTACTGGCACCTCGGCTTTCCGTATCAATTTTAAAGCGGCTTCTTCCCAGGGTTTGTCCACTATTAGTTTTTCTTCTTTGTGCGTTGACACCTCCCCTGCCGGGAAAATTCCCAAGGGATGACCGTCCCTTAAGTGCTGTAATGCATTTTTGAAACCTGCTATACTGCTTTTGGCCCCTTTGTGTTCTTCAAATGGATTAACCGGAAGTATGTAGGGCGCTAACGGTACCATCCGCTTCAGTAAAAAATTGGCCATTATTTTAAAATCCTGCCTTTGCGGTAACATTAATTTCATCAATAAAATTCCGTCTATCGCCCCCAACGGATGATTGCTTATGGTGATAAAGGAACCGTCCTTGGGCAATCTTTTAAAGTCATCTTCGGGGATTTCATAATCGATCTCATAATGTTTCAAGATTGCATCCGCATATTCCTCACAGTCCAGATGGGCAATTTTATCGTAAAAATTATTGATACCGGACAAACGGGTGACCTTCATCAATAGCCAACCGGTAAAAGTGCCTAGATAACCATATTTGGATAAATTAATAGCTTTTGCCACTTCTTTTGCGGTCACTAAACCCATATACAGAAAAGATTAAAGTGCCGTAAATATAGGAAAAACCCTAGTGGAGCGGTCTATTTTAACAGTAGAAAAACGATTGCCCGCAACTACTTGACCACCAATTGAACCGTCTCTTTTCCATGTTGTTCCAACAGGATTTCATGCCCGTTTTGTAAAGATTCCAAGGCTTTTGAATTAAAATGCCTGATGGTATACAGGGAAACCCCTTCTTGATGTACGACCTTGAATTTACTTTTTAATTGATCCAATAGGTTTTGTAGACCCCCAAACTTATTATCTACGCAGACCGAAAAACTAATGGCAGAATTCTGAATTAAATCTACCTTAATTTTATGCTCGTGAAAAAGCTTGAACAATTCACTAATGCCATCTTCAACGATAAAAGAGAAATCCAGCGAAGATAGTTTCATCAATACTTGATTCTTTTTGACGATAAAACAAGGTACCTCAGGTTCAATCCCTACTCCCTTTCCTACTGTAGTTCCGCTTTCCAAAGGGTTTAAAAACGACTTTACGTGCAAAGCTATTTCCTTTCTTTGGAGCGGCTGTAAGGTTTTTGGGTGAATAACCGATGCGCCATAAAAGGCAAGTTCTATGGCTTCCCGATAGGAAATATTATTCAGCAACTGCGTCTCTTTAAAATATCGTGGATCGGCATTAAGGACGCCCGGAACGTCCTTCCAAATGGTTACGGAATCGGCGTTAAGACAATAAGCCAAGATAGCTGCCGTATAATCCGAACCTTCCCTACCCAGCGTGGTGGTAAAGTTATTTTCATCACTACCCAAGAAACCTTGGGTAATATTGAGTACACTCCGGTCTATTTTTGAAATATGCTCTTGGGTCTTTTCCCAGAGAACGGTAGTATCCCTATAACTACTATCGGTTTTTATGAACCTCCTTACATCTAACCACTGGTTCCTAATCCCAATTTCATCCAAATAGGCACTGACTATTATCGTAGATAACAATTCTCCATAGCCTACAACTTGATCATACACAAAATTGTACTTGGGCGATTTGTTCCACGCTAAAAATCCTTTCACCTCTTCAATCAAGGTTTTTGTCTCTTTATAAACTTGATGTCGGGGATTGGGAAACAACTCCTTTAGAATACCATTATGATACGCCACAACAGCATCTATTTTATGTACTATTGCCGACTTGTTATCGAAATAAGCATCTACAATTTCTTCCATGGCATTTGTGGTCTTGCCCATTGCCGAAATCACCAACATCGTATTATCGTGACCAACCTCCTTAAGGACTTTAACCACATTCTTTACACCTTCCGCATCCTTTACCGATGCTCCTCCAAACTTGAATACCCTCATAAAATTTGTATCATTTAAATTTGAAAAGACGTTCTATCCTTTCATATTTTTCAAAAACTTTTCAATCCCACGCTCGTTCAATTGCACCACATCCCAATCGCGCATTACCTTGGCCCCTTTACTTTCATAAAAGTTGATAGCGGGCTCGTTCCAATCCAATACTTCCCAGCTAATACGCTTTACCCCCAAACTGTGACCATATTGTACCACCTTGTTCAAAAGGGCCGTTCCGAGGCCTGAACCCCGCATCTTTTCCGTAATGATTAAGTCCTCCAAATGGATAACTGGGCCTTTCCAAGTAGAATAACGCGGATAGACCAAGGCCATCCCTACGATAGCCGTCCAGGATTCGGCCACAAAGCACCGAAACTTTTTTGGTTCTGAAAATCCATCTTTTACCAAGTCACCAACCGTGACTTCAACTTCATTGGGTTCTTTTTCAAACACGGCTAATTCATGAACAAGTTCCAAAACTTGGGACATATCCTCTGGTAGAGCTTCTCGTATTGTATATTCCATAATTGTTACAATTATAACACAAAGTTATATATTTTAGAACTGAAAGAGGGACGAAATCGATATAGTTTCACAAAATACCCGATATTTGTAATCAAAATAACCACCTTTTATGATAAGAAAAAGAAATCAGACCCTTGGCGAGTTCATTATTGAAAACCAGGATTCTTTCAAATACTCATCGGGAGAACTCTCCAAACTGATAAACGCCATACGCTTGGCCGCAAAAGTTGTTAACCACGAAGTAAACAAGGCGGGTCTTGTTGATGTTATTGGGGCTGCTGGGGATACGAACATTCAAGGAGAAGATCAACAAAAATTGGATGTCTTTGCCAATGAAAAATTTATTCAGACCCTTAAAAACAGGGAAATAGTCTGTGGAATAGCTTCCGAAGAAGAGGACGATTTTATTGCCATCAATAGCCATGACGAACAACACCAGAACAAATACGTTGTTTTGATCGATCCTTTGGACGGTTCTTCCAATATAGATGTCAATGTATCCGTTGGAACTATTTTCTCAATATACAGGAGAATTACACCCGTTGGAACCCCTGTTACCCTCGAAGATTTTTTACAGCCGGGCCACAAACAAGTCGCTGCAGGTTATGTGGTATACGGAACCTCAACTATGCTGGTTTACACCACTGGTGATGGTGTCAATGGCTTTACTTTGAACCCTGCATTGGGTACCTTTTACCTATCCCACCCCAATATGCAGTTTCCGGAAACCGGTAGAATATACTCGGTAAATGAGGGGAATTACATCCACTTTTTACAAGGGGTCAAGGATTACATTAAATACTGTCAACAAGAGGAGGGAGACAGGCCCTATACCTCAAGATACATTGGTTCCTTAGTATCGGATTTTCACAGAAACATGATTAAAGGCGGCATCTATATGTACCCAAAAAGCAGCATTACGGAAAGTGGAAAACTTAGATTATTGTACGAATGTAACCCTATGGCCTTTATTGCGGAACAAGCTAACGGATTGGCCGTAGGTGGCAAAAACCGGATACTGGACATCATTCCAACAGAACTACATCAGCGTGTACCTTTCTTCTGCGGAAGTAGAAAAATGGTCGAAAAACTTCAAGAATTTTTAGATAAGTATCATTAATATAAAAAAGGGGGCAATTGCCCTCTTTTTTGTTTCATTTCTTTAAAACTAATGTTTTAGTAAATATAAATA
>CAJQMW010000254.1 GCA_905479535.1 uncultured Maribacter sp.
TATAAAGATTAAAATGCCCAAGACCACCCGTCTGAAAATGAACGTGCGGCATGGCGAGGTGAAATTGGCGGAAAACACCCGAAACTTGGATGCGACCTTGTCGTATTCAAGCCTTTGGGCCACTATTATAGATGGTAACCAAACAAATATTTTGGCTTCCTATTCCCCTGTAAAGGTTCAAAAATGGAATTACGGTCAATTACAGACCAATTATTCCAAAGATGTATCGCTGGCGGAGGTGATGGACCTTCAATTAAGGGCAACTTCATCAGAGGTGACCATTGATAAATTATTGAAGAAAGCTTTTATTAGAAACGATTTCGGACCGTTGAAGATTAGCGCTATAGGAAACGATTTTGAAGAAATGGATGTATCCATGAAAAATGCAGAACTCAATTTGAATCTCCCTTCCGTGGCCACTGCAATATATGTGAAGGGAAATTCTTCCCAATTGAGCACTCCGGTAGGTCTAAAGTTAAACAAAACAACAAATGGCCGTACAACGGTCCACAAAGGGTTTCATTTGAAAGAAAATAGCAATCGTTCCATCGTTATCACCTCAGATTACAGTGATATAGTCATACAATGATTATTTTTTCAATATTAACGTCCCAAAAATATCCGCATTTATCCAGCCTTGATTTTTATCCTCACCCGGCACAAAAACAGAACCTATAAAATTTTCCCTTTCCGTACTCGTGTCATTATCGCAATATGCGAGAGCAAATCCGATTTTCTTTTCGGGTACTAGGGTTACAGGTTCAACACCACTTCCTTTAACAAAATCCTCATCGAATACTTTAATCGCAAGCTCCCAAGTGGTAACATTGTCCGTTGTCGTGTGAACCGATTGCACGTGGTCGTTATATAATTTTGGAGTTTTATCGGGAGCTAAGTCTACTACATTACCATCAAGGGCCACGTGGTATGCGAAAGCGTTATGGCTATACTGGTGCAATCCCCCGGAATTATCTTCGTCCACAAAAATTTCGAGACAGTCGTCGTTCCACCAAAGTTTTAGCGGATCTTCGGTCTTGTCCAGAAGGACATCGTCCGTAATCTCTACTAATAGGTAAAGACCTTGCTCGTTCCAAGCAATCTTGTACCTACCATTGAAGTCGTCATAAACATAAGGTCCCCCGATCCAGTTTTGATCCAAAGGATTCCAATCTATCAAACTCCAAAAACTTTCGGAAGCCTTACCGTCTATGTTGGGAGATTTTTCGATATAAGAAACCTCTAGGATCAAGGTGTCTTCTTTCTCTTTTACAGAATTGCAACATAGGAGAAGTATAGCTAACAGCGTTGAGAAACCTTTTTTCATAAGTCATAAATTTGGGGTTTGCGCTATTAAATATAGTAATTTCCTACTTTATGTAGGGTTTTTAGCACCTAAATCACCACTAAAGTATGCCTATAAAATTTCAGAATTTATGAGGGGGTTGGTCTTACACTGTTAAATCATTGTTCCAAGACACTATTTTTTCATCGTGCATGGCATCCAGACCCATTTGTACGCAGGCCGCCGTCCTGGCCCCTGTAAGTATATTGGATAGGGGTTCGGAGTTGTTTAGAACACTCTCCCTAAAATCTAACAAGGCCTGTTTGCTAGGGTCGGAATGACTAAACTCTATAGGAATTCCTTTACCCTGTTCCCAGTTTACGGTAGCGCCCGAGACGCCGTCTACCTCTCCCAATTCCTTTTTGTAACTACCTTCGGGATAAAACCATGCTTTTACGTAATCTAAAATAATGGTTCCCTTATCACCCATTACTTTTATCTTGTAATCGTCCAAAGAATTACTGGTTAGGCAGGTGAACTTCGCTTTTACCCCATTGGGATAGGTATAGAGCAGATGGACATTGTCGTAAGTTTCCCTACCGTCTTTCCAATAGTTGATTCCTCCTACACCCATAACTTTCTCCGGTACTGAATCCAGCACCCAATTGGAAAAATCCAATTGATGCGAACAGAGTTCAGCGACCAAGCCCCCAGAAAATTCCCTATACATTCTCCAGTTTATAGCTTTTTCTAATTCCGGACTAGGCACTGGTCTACGCCAGTCCCCGTTTCGGTTCCATTGACATTCAATAGCCGTAATATTTCCTACCTTACCATTATTTATCAGGTCCACCACATGGGTGTACAGTCTGGAACTGTGATATTGATGCCCGGTTTGAAATGTTTTTTGACTGCTTTTGGCCTTATCTAGCAAATTCTGAATCCCAAAAAAACCTTTGGCCATAGTTTTTTCACAATAAACGTGCTTGCCAGCATCCAAAGCATCCATTGCAATTTTGGAATGGGTGTTAAAGGGTGTGGCTATTAATACCGCATCAATATCCGGATTTTCCAATAGTTTTCTATAATCCCTATAACCAACAGCCTTCGTATCAGTTTTTTTAAGTCCGTCATCCAGCCTAAATGGTAAACTGTCACAGCAGGCTACCACTTGAAGATTTTCAATTTGATTGATAAAGGGGATTAGTCCGCTTCCTCTATCTCCCGTACCGATTACCCCAATATTCAATGTCTCCAATGGACTCTTAGAACTGAAGGAAGTTCCCAAAAGGGTGTTGGTAGAAACCGTAGCAATCGAAGCTAACCCAGTTTTCTTAACAAAACTTCGCCTTTTCATATGCTATTCAGCTTTATAAATATTTATTATAATGTAGGCTCCCATCCCGGCTCATACTCACGTTTCCAGGATTGCATTGCCTTATCGTTATTCAGTACTTTTCCTGTTGATGTATCCACTAACAGTGTTTCACCGGCATCTTGAGCCATATTTCCTAAGTGACAAAGCATGGTAGAAATACTGCCGTCCTTTATATCTGCATGTAGACTGGTGTCCTTTCTAATCGCATCAAAGAAATTACCAACGTGATTTACGTCCAAACTACCCTCCCCACGGGTATTCGTAGTAGCGCTTTCCTCACCTTCTAGTTCTTCTTTTAATAAATTTCCTTGAAGGTCATAGAGCTTATAAAAATTCCGGTCCAATTGAACAGTGCCCCTGCTTCCGTAGATCGTAATTCCCCGTCCGGGTCTTTCGGGCTTCATGATACCCCTGCTATGTCCCGTCCATGTTATAAACTTATCATCGGCAAAGGTATACGTGACCTGTTGGTTATCCACAAACTCCCAATCATCGTCATAGGTATATTTTCCTCCAAAAGAGGTTACGCTTTCCGGTAAATCTACGCCTAATGCCCATCTGGCGATATCTATTTCATGCGTTCCGTTGTTATGTACTTCTCCCGTTCCCCAATTGCGGAACCAATGCCAGTTGTAGGGGTGAACATTATCCTTATACTGCTTTCTTGGAGCCGGCCCTTGCCAAAGCTCCCAATCCAAGCTGCTTGGAACATCAATGGGATTGCCTATAGCAATGGAGCCCCTATTATTGGAATAATAGGCTTCTCCTTTATAAACATCGCCGATAATGCCTTCTTTGATGTCCTTAATGGCCCTAATGGAGGTCTTTGCGGAGCGTTGCTGATTGCCCATCTGTACTTTCTTACCATACTTTTTTTGTGCGGCTACCAACAGATCGTTTTCGTGTGGATTGTGGCTACAGGGCTTCTCCACATAGACGTGTTTCCCCGCCTGTAAGCCTAAAATTGCCATGGGGGCATGCCAGTGCTCGGGGGTGGCGATGAAAATGGCATCAACATCCTTGTCCTCTAAG
>CAJQMW010000255.1 GCA_905479535.1 uncultured Maribacter sp.
AACTTGTCGTTGTACCAATATCAAAACCTTTTTCTTTTAGTCCATTCTGTAACGCGTTCACGTTTTCCCAAAGCTTAGCTTTAAGTTCTGGCTGTGTACGCAGCATATCCAATCGCTTTAAAGCACCTTTAACGTATGTCATTGGAAGGGACTTCGCGAACATTTGAGAGCGCAAATTATATTTTAAATAATCGATGATTTCTTTATCGGCAGCTAAAAAGGCTCCAATACTGGCCATAGATTTCGCAAAGGTGGCAAAATAAACATCAATACCATCTTGAACTCCTTGCTCCTCTCCTGCTCCGGCACCAGTTTCACCTAGAGTTCCGAAACCATGAGCATCATCAACCAAAAATCGGAAATTATACTTTTCTTTAAGGGCAACGATTTCCTTCAATTTTCCTTGCTGTCCGCGCATTCCAAAAACACCTTCGGAAATCACCAATATTCCACCACCGGTCTGTTCTGCCATTTTGGTGGCGCGATCAAGATTGGTTTCAAGACTTTCGACATCATTGTGTTTAAAAGTGAAACGTTTACCCATATGCAAACGAACACCATCAATGATACATGCATGACAATCCACATCATAAACAATGATATCATCTTTACTAACAAGTGCATCAATTGCCGACATAATACCTTGATAACCAAAGTTTAACAAATATGCGGCTTCCTTACCAACGAACGCAGCACATTCCTGTTCCAATTGCTCATGGAAATCTGTATGGCCGCTCATCATACGGGCACCCATAGGGTATGCAGCTCCATATTCAGCAGCCGTTTCCCCATCTATTTTTTTAATTTCGGGTAAGTTGGCCAGACCTAAGTAATCGTTTATGCTCCATGTGATAACATCCTTACCTTGAAATTTCATTCGGTTGGAAATTGGACCTTCCAATTTTGGAAACACAAAATATCCTTCTGCCTGTGACGCCCATTTACCTAAAGGGCCTTTATTCTCTATGATTCTTTCAAATAAGTCTCTCATTGCCTGAATTTTGTTCTAAGTGCAAAAGTAAATATTTTTGACATGCATTCATAAATTATTTGGTAGACACAAAAAACGGGCTAAAAGCCCGTTCTTAAAATATTACTTCAATATTTTCTATTTGATGAATTGAATTTCCTGTGTTTCTTCAACCGAGTTCGTACCCAAGAAACCTTGGTCTTCCATCCATTGATCGCTATAAATCTTACTCATGTACCTAGAGCCATGGTCCGGAAATATGGCGACAACGTTACTGTTTTTGTCGAAGTTATTCAATTCGGCCAATTGCTTTAAAGCTTGCATTACCGCACCACTGGTATAGCCAACAAAAATACCTTCCGTTTTTGAAATTTCCCTTGCCGTATGAGCGCTTTCTTCATCAGAAACTTTAATGAACTCATCAATAACGTCAAAGTCCGTAGCTCCGGGAATCAAGTTCTTACCTAACCCTTCAATTCTATATGGGTAGATTTCATTGGCATCAAACTCCCTGGTTTCATGATATTTTTTAAGAACCGAACCAAAAGCATCTACACCGATAACCTTAATATTCGGATTTTGTTCCTTTAGGTATTTGGCCGTACCGGAGATTGTTCCACCGGTTCCACTACATGCAACGAAATGCGTTATTTGACCACCCGTCTGTTCCCAAATTTCAGGACCAGTAGAATTGTAATGCGCATCCATATTCAATTCGTTGAAATACTGATTTATGTAGATCGACCCTTTGGTTTCTTCATGTAATCGTTTGGCAACCTGATAATAAGACCTAGGATCATCCGCACCAACATGGGCCGGACATACATAAACCTTTGCTCCCATGGAGCGTAGCATATCAATCTTATCCTTGGAGGACTTGGAGCTAACCGCTAGAATACAGTCGTACCCCTTGATAATACTTACCATAGCAATACTAAAACCCGTATTACCGGACGTAGTCTCTATTATGGTACTGCCTTCGGTAAGTATTCCTTTTCTCTCCGCCTCTTCAATAATATGGATAGCAATTCTATCTTTGGAGGAATGGTCCGGGTTAAAGGATTCATCCTTGGCGTAAAAGTTACCAGTAAGGTTTTCTGTGATTCGATTGAGCTTAACCAGAGGTGTATTTCCAACAAGCTCTAGTATATTATTGTAAGCCTTTATCTTATTTGCCATAAGTGGATTTTGGTTCGTTGACCTTTTCAAGAAAAGGCCAAAATTCCGCTACAAAACTACTATTTTTTTTCAACTATGGGATTTTTCCTTCTAAATCCAGTAAAAAGGCATATTCCTTTGCGACTTCCTTCAATGCTTCAAAACGCCCTGATGCCCCGCCATGCCCAGCATCCATGTTGATGTCCAACAATAAAACATTATTGTCCGTTTTCATATCCCTTAACTTTGCCACCCATTTGGCAGGTTCAAAATACTGCACTTGGGAATCATGCAAACCTGTAGTTACCAGCATGTTGGGATATCCCTGTTTCTTAACGTTATCATACGGAGAATATGATTTCATATACTCATAATATTCTTTTTCGTTCGGATTTCCCCATTCGTCATATTCCCCTGTCGTAAGTGGAATGGAATCGTCCAGCATCGTAGTAACTACATCTACAAAGGGGACTGCGGCAACGATACCCTTATATAATTCTGGTGCCAAATTGACGACAACCCCCATCAATAGGCCACCTGCGGAGCCCCCCATCGCATACAGATGTTCGGGGCTAGTAAAATTCGAATCAATTAGGAACTTTGAACAGTCAATGAAATCTGTAAATGTATTTTTTTTGTAAAGTAACTTTCCGTCTTCATACCATTTTCGACCCAAATACTCGCCACCCCTAACATGGGCAATGGCATATACAAAGCCCCTATCCAAAAGGCTTAATCTTACTGTTGAGAAGTAAGGATCAATGGTTGAACCGTACGACCCATAAGCATATTGTAAAATGGGTGTTCCGCTATTTAGTATGGTATCCTTATGATATACCATAGATAATGGAACTTTGACTCCGTCTCTTGCCGTAGCCCAGATACGCTGTTCCTTATAATCATCTTTATTGAACCTACCCCCCAAAACTTCCTGTTCCTTTTTTGCGACTTTTTCCCGGGTTTGCATATTAAAATCGATAACAGAACTGGGTGTCTTTAGGGAATTGTAAGCATATCTTAACCAATCTGTGTCAAAATCTGGATTACTGCCAACATAAGCGGTATAGGTTTCGCTCTTGAAAGGAAGATAATAGCTATCGGTCCCGTCCCATCTTACTATTTTAATTTGGTTAAGTCCGTTCTCACGTTCGGATAAAACGTAATAGTCCTTAAAAATGTCGATATCCTCTAAAAGCACTTCATCACTATGTGGTAAAAATTCTTGCCAGTTATCGGAGAACGTAGTTTCCTCATCGGTTTTCATCAATTTGAAATTTCTGGCACCGTCCTTATTGGTTAGTATATAGAAGGAATCCTGGTAATGGAAAACCGTGTACTCCAAACCACGTATTCTAGGGGAGAACATTTTAAAATCTCCGGCGGGATTTGCTGTTGGCAAAAATTGAAACTCTGAAGTCATGGTGCTCACCGAGCCTATGAAAATATATTTCTTGGATTTTGTGCGGTAAACGAACGTGCTAAAGGTCTCATCCTTTTCATGATAGACCAATTGGTCGTTTGAGGAAGGTGTACCAAGTGTGTGCTTGTAAATCTTATCTGAGCGTAAGGTGACCGGGTCTTTTTTAGTGTAAAACAACGTTTTATTATCATCTGCCCAGACGGCACCACCCGTAGTATTCTCAATGGCTTCTTCAAAGACTTCGTGAGTTTCCAAATCCTTTATCCGCAGAACATATTGTCTTCTTGATACCGTATCTACTCCAAAAGCGGCCAGTTTGTTGTCAGGACTAATGGCAATACCCCCAATTTTAAAAAAATCATGTCCCTCGGCCATTTCGTTTCCGTTGAAAATAATCTCCTCTGGGGCGTCCCGGGTTTCCTTATGCCTAC
>CAJQMW010000256.1 GCA_905479535.1 uncultured Maribacter sp.
ATTGAGGGGGAAAAGGACCGAATCGATTTTATGTTCCGTATCATCCAGTATGTGGAACGGCACGTCGTACTTTACGATAGCGTGGAAGATGCGGCCTTTCCTAAAATTCAACGTCATACCAGTTCCCTTTCCCTCAAGGACTATTTTCAATTGGTGGACAAGAACGATTCTTGGGACGATATAAAAGATAAACTGGTTTCTTTCAGCGCACGCATCGTACTAACCGCGCATCCCACTCAATTCTATACCCCTGCGGTACTGGACATTATTACCAATTTGAGGACCTTAATTCTGGAGGATCGGATAGACGAGATCGATGTAGCCTTACAACAGCTAGGGCTAACTTCATTGATCAATGCCAAAAAGCCAACCCCATTGGATGAGGCCAAAAATATTATCTACACCTTAAGACATGTTTATTACGATGCTATTGGGGATTTGTACGCACATATAAAAAGTAGTATCAACAGTCTAAATTTCGATAACCATAATATCGTTAAACTAGGTTTTTGGCCGGGCGGTGACAGGGACGGTAACCCTTTTGTTACATCGGATATTACCCGGGACGTTATGAACGAGTTAAGGGTTACACTGATGAAGTGTTATTACAATGATTTAAAGCGTCTGCAGCGTAAACTAACCTTCAAAGAAGTCCAAGAACCATTGAACAAATTACGGAACAACCTTTACATTGCTATGTTCGATACCACCAAGGATGTTGGATATCAGGATATTATTGGTCCTTTGACAAAAATCCGGGAAGCCCTAGTTGAAAAATACAACAATCTGTACATCAAAGACTTGGATTTGTTGATAGATAAGGTAAAAATCTTTAAAACGCATTTTGCCACTATTGATATACGTCAGGACCATAGCATGCATACGAAGGTCATGAACGAGGTACTACGGAAAAAAGGATTTATAAAGGAGGATTATAACGAGCTCTCCGAAGATAAGCTGATTTCCATCTTTTTGGAAGAGAATTTTATGCTTTCACCAGATGATTTTGAAGAGGAAATAGTGAAGGATACCATAAGGAACATTTCTCAATTGCAGACTATTCAAGAGAAGAATGGGGAAGAAGGATGCAATAGATATATCATTAGTAATTCTGAAGATATTTATTCGGTTCTTTTTGTACTGGCACTGTTCAGATGGTGCGGATGGGGCGATAAGAAGATAACCTTCGATATCGTTCCCCTATTCGAGACCATGAACGGAATGGACAATGCGCAGGCCACTATGGAAAAACTTTTTAGTCTGGAACCCTATCGAAAGCACCTCGCCAATCGAGGGGAAAAGCATACCATAATGCTTGGTTTTTCTGATGGCACCAAGGACGGTGGCTATTTAAAGGCCAATTGGTCCATTTTAAAGACCAAGGAAACCCTTTCTGCTGTTTGCGAGGCTAACGGAATAGCCGCCATTTTCTTTGATGGTAGGGGAGGGCCACCCGCTCGTGGTGGGGGTAAAACGCATCGTTTTTATGCGGCACAGACCAACAAGGTAGCCAATAACGAGATTCAGCTTACAATCCAAGGTCAGACTATTACAAGTACCTACGGCACTAAAGAACAGTTTATTTATAATAGTGAACAGCTGCTTACCGCCGGTCTTTCCAACACCATTTTAGGAAAGGAAATAACCATTTCCGATGATTCCAGAAAATTGATCGAGGAATTATCGGAAGATAGTTTCGCTAAGTACGATGCCTTGAAGCACCATGAAAAGTTTATGCCCTATCTGGAGAACATGAGCACCTTAAAGTATTATACGAAGGCCAATATTGGAAGTAGACCGGGTAAACGTGGAAACAAGGCAAAACTAGAATTGTCGGATTTGCGGGCGATATCCTTCGTGGGCTCATGGAGTCAATTAAAACAGAATGTTCCCGGATATTTTGGGATAGGTACGGCTCTTAAGAATTTAGGGGACCAGGGAAGGTTTTCTGAAGCAAAAAAATTGTACGATGAAGTTCCATTTTTTCAAGCCCTAATGATGAACAGTATGATGAGCCTTTCCAAATGTTATTTTGAATTGACAGGTTATATGAAAGAGGATGATGAGTACGGAGCGTTTTGGGAAATACTTCATGAAGAGTACCAACTTTCAAAGGATATGTTGTTGAAGCTTTCCGGAATGGGAATATTGATGGAGAAAGAAGCGATATCAAGGGAATCCATTAAAATACGTGAGCATATCGTACTGCCCTTGCTGGTGATCCAGCAATACGCCCTGCAGCAAATCAGCGGTGGTACCAAGTTCCAAGAGGAGTACGAAAAAATTGTCACCCGTTCCCTTTACGGTAATATTAATGCGAGTAGGAATTCAGCCTAGCTTCAACGTAAAATAATAAAACAGGTCTAAAAAAGAAGAATCGCTTTTCCTGTCACATTAAGCGCAGTCGAAATGTATTTGATGTTTTGGGAAAGTTCTATCCTAAAAAAATGGCAAGGGGTAATTCCCTTGCCATTAAAATGAAGAATACAATTACTAGGAAAATACCTTAGTGTTTTTTCCTGACGACCTTAACGGAGTTGGAAATATCAAAACAACCATTGAATTCGTCAAAGGTCCATCCTGGCTCCATCCCTGTCAACCCATCCTCGTAGCGTAGGTAGTAGATAAAGCAAGTACCTTCGTCTGCGGCATCAAAATCGACACCTTTAACGGCTTCCAAAGTCGGAGGTAGCCCAAGTATCTTGCCACTTTCATCCGTAATGATCCATGAGCTGTTAGCTCCAGAGGCATTACTGTTGTCCAAAGTTATTCCGGTCACAAAATCGGGAGTACCGTCCACAACAAATTTATATGGCCCTCCTGAAATAGTTCCTGCCTCCGTTTTCGTTCTTGTTACCTTCAGCGGATTTGAAAGCGTAAAGTTTCCGGTTATATCATTCGCGTTCATTCCAGGCTCCACACCTTGTATTTCACCTTCGTACCGTGCATACCAGATAAGGCAAACACCAGCGCCCGCTTCGTCAAAGTTAACACCCTTAACGGCCTCCAAAGTTGGTGGTAAACCTAGTATCATACCTTGGTCGTCCGTAATGACCCAAGTACTGCTAGAGCCTGAGGCTTCTGAACTATCTAGTGTAATCCCACTTACATTGTCCACTTCTCCATCCACACAGAACTCAAATGGACCACCTGCAATGGTTCCAGCTTTTACACCTTGAACCCTTTTAACTTCTATGGAATTGGACAGGTCAAAGCACCCTTCCAAATCAGCCGCATTTTTACCGGGCTCTGCACCTACCAGTCCGTCCTCATAGCGTAAGTACCAAATTAAGCATGTTCCAACACCGGCTTCATCAAAATTTACGCTTTTAACAGCATCAAGCGTTGGTGGTAAACTAAGAATATTCAACTGGTCATCAGTAATTACCCATGTGCTGTTCGTTCCGGAGGATTGGGAATCGTCCAAACTTATATTTTTTACAAAATCAGCCCCCCCGTCCACATAAAATTTGTAAGGACCACCTGAGATGGTTCCAGCCTCCGTTTTCGTCCTCGTCACCATTAATGGATTGGAAAGCGCAAAGTTTCCGGTTATATCATTCGCGTTCATTCCAGGCTCCGCACCTTGTATTTCGCCTTCGTACCGTGCATACCAGATAAGGCAAACACCAGCGCCCGCTTCGTCAAAGTTAACATCCTTAACGGCCTCCAAAGTTGGTGGAAGGCCAAGAATGGTACCTTGGTCATCTGTAATGACCCAAGTACCGCTAGAACCTGACGCTTCCGAACTGTCTAGCGTTATTCCATTTACATTATCCACTTCACCATCCACGCAAAAATTGAAAGGACCACCGGCAATAGTTCCTGCCGCGGCGGCATTTAATCGGGTTACTTCCAAGGAATTGGAAAGACTAAAACATCCTTCTAAATCTCCGGCATTCATTCCCGGTTCCGCACCCACCAGACCATCTTCATAGCGCAAGTACCAGATTAAGCAAACTCCCGTACCAGCTTGGTCAAAATCTACTTCTTTTACAGCATCCAAAGTTGG
>CAJQMW010000257.1 GCA_905479535.1 uncultured Maribacter sp.
TAAAACCTTTTATCAAATGGACGACCTAAATCATGGTGATAAAGATTTAAAGGATTGTGTTGCTGGAAAAGACTGGCTGGCCCAACAGCCCGAAATAGACGGTGAAAAAATAGGAATCATAGGTGGTTCCTACGGTGGGTATATGACCATGGCCGCCCTTACCTACACTCCGGAAGAATTCGATGTTGGCGTAAACCTCTTCGGGGTTACCAATTGGATACGCACCCTTCGCAGCATACCTTCCTGGTGGGAAGCCCAGAAAGAGGCTTTGTATTTGGAACTGGGAGACCCCAATAGTGCCGACTCTGTACGACTCAGGGCTATTTCACCCTTGTTCCATACGGATAAAGTGACCAAACCGCTAATCGTACTTCAGGGGTCCAAAGACCCCAGGGTTTTGCAAGTAGAATCCGATGAAATAGTGGCTGGGGTAAAAAAGAACGGGGTTCCCGTAGAATATGTACTTTTTGAAGATGAAGGGCACGGTTTTTTAAAAAAGGAGAATCAGATTGAAGCCTATAGTCGTGTGTTGGAATTTTTAGATGTGTATTTAAAAGGGGACAAAGCAGAGCCCATCAACGACGATGAGTATATAGAAAGCGACGTTTAGAAATTATGATTATTCCTTGAGGACTTGAGAATAATGGCAAGACAAGGACTTAAAAAGGTCTTGACCTTGCTAGAATTTTATTTTGCTACAATTTTATGAGAAAATTACTTTTAGTACTAACTGTATTGAGTTTAACAATAACCTCCGGACAAGAGGCCGGTGAAGATAAATTGGGGTCTTGGCATATGTACTTCGGTACCAATAGAATTTCGGAGAAATTCAGTATCCACACCGAGGCACAATTGCGTTATTACGAGCAAGGTAAAAATTTTAATCAATTACTCTTAAGAACAGGGCTTAACTACCACATTAATCCCGAGGCTATCGCTACCATAGGTTATGGCTATATAAATACAGACCCTAATTTTTTGGACAGTAGGATAATCTTTGGAGATATTTTAACGGACGATTTGAGGTTGAACGAACACCGTATTTTTCAGCAGTTTATCTTAAAAAATAAGGTCTGGGAGGTATTATTTGAACATCGCTATAGATTAGAACAACGGTTTATTACTGTTGGTGAAAACGAAGACCCAGAGTTTGAAAGGAGAACGGACCATCGTGCACGTTATCGTCTGCAAGTGACCTTACCGTTGACAGATATTTTCTTTTTGAATTTTTATGACGAAATTTTTATCAACTTACAAAGAGAAGCTTTTGACCAAAACCGGTTATACGCTGCAGTTGGGGTCAACGTAACCGAGAATCTTAGCGTTCAGGCCGGTTACCTTAAAAATCATTTTAGAACCGTAGATTTTGACCGACTTCAGATAGGTGTGTTCTATAATCCCGACTTAAGGGGTCTATTCAAGAAAAAGAAAGAATGAGTCTGCAAAAGGTAACTTTTCAAAATAAGGAAGGAGAAACACTAGTTGGTCGCTTGGAAATGCCTGTAGACCAAAACCCTCATAATTTTGCAATTTTCGCACACTGTTTTACTTGTAACAAAAATTTACTGGCAGTAAAAAATATAAGTAAGTCACTCACCGCTAACGGATTTGCCGTTCTTAGATTTGATTTTACCGGATTGGGTGATAGCGAAGGGGATTTCTCGGATACGAACTTTTCCGGAAATGTATCGGACTTGGTGAGCGCTGCCGCGTTTTTAAAAGAAGAGTATATGGCGCCCACGCTTATGATAGGTCATTCTTTAGGTGGGGCCGCGGCTATATTCGCTGCAGCGGAAATAAGCTCCATACAGGCCATAGCTACGATTGGGACACCCTCTAGTCCAAGACATGTTCAGCATCTTTTTAAAGACAACCTGTCTGAAATAGAAAAGAAAGGTAAAGCTACAGTAAATTTAAGCGGACGGGATTTTACGATAAAAAAGCAGTTTCTGGATGATTTGGAAAGCAAATCTTTAGCAGTAGTTGCCAAAGAGATGCGAAAACCGCTTTTATTACTCCATTCTCCCCAAGACGATACGGTTGGTATTAAAAATGCCGAAGAGATATATGTTGCCGCACACCATCCTAAAAGCTTTGTTTCCTTAGACGGAGCGGACCATCTTTTGATGGATAAGAAGGATTCAGCATATGCGGGTAAAATCATTTCCGGTTGGGCACAGCGTTACGTTACCACTCCTTCGCCAACAGAATTACAGAGTAAACACCAAGTAGTTGCAAGCTTGGATTACGAAGACGATTTTACAACCCTAATGAAAGTGGGCAACCACACTATGGTCGCAGATGAACCCATTGATTTTGGCGGGAAAGATTATGGGCCTTCTCCGTACGAATTCGTTTCCGCAGGACTATCTGCCTGTACGGCTATGACCATTCAAATGTATGCGAAAAGAAAGGGTTGGAAGATATCCAATGCGGAGGTACACATCTCGTATGACAAAAGCCACGCCGAAGATTGTGCCAATTGTGAGACAGATAGTGCGAAAATTGACACTTTTCACAGGGAAATTAAACTGACCGGAGATTTGGACGAGAAGCAAAAAACCAGACTACTACAAATTGCCGATAAATGTCCCGTTCACAAAACCCTACATAGTGAGACACGGGTAATTACCAAATTAATAGCCCCCTAACCCCCAAAGGGGGAATTTTATTCTATATAATGTAATCCTGCTCAGGACAACCCTTTGCATTGTTACCTTTTAGTTTATAACTAGAAAACCAAAACAATAAAATTTGAAACTTTTAGAGTCCAAAACTTTCGAAATATCGGTTACCGGAAACTATTATTCCCTTTTGCTTCCTGAAGATACCATCGAACCTTTCTTATCCAGAAATATTAAAAGAGTGAAAGCGAAAGCATCTTTTAATGGGAAAGAGCTCAGCTTTCATGGAGCCATACAAAAGCGAAAAGGAAGATATTATATGATGTTCGGAAAACGATATCAAAAAGAACTGGGCGTTTTTCCCAACGATTATTTTCAGCTTCAATTCTTTAAAGACACTTCAAAATATGGAGTGGAAATGCCAGAGGAATTGGACGCCGTATTTTTGAGCGATTACGATGCCTATACGATTTTTGAATCGTTCACCCCAGGCAAAAAAAGAGGCATTATCTATATGATAGCTAGGTATAAGAACTCGCAGACCAGAATTGACAAGTCGCTTTTACTCTGCGAAAATCTTAAAAAAGGTGTTCGTGATCCACGGATGTTGTTAAAATCATTTTGATATGAGTTCATAACCCGCTTATATTTTCTTAATTTTAAAGGGTTGAACCTAAAAACACTAATAAAATGAAAAAGATATTGAAATTTGAAATAGCGGCGTTGGCCTTATTGGTCATGTTTAGCTGTAAAGAAGTGAAGAAAGAGGCTTCCGATGCCGCAGATGAAACCGAAGAAGCAATGGAAGAAATGATGGAGGAAGAAACCGTTGAAACCATCAATTTTATGATGGAACCCAAGAGCGATAGCTCGGTCAAAGGAGAGGTTTCTTTTACAGAGGAAGACGGTGAAGTTAAAATGACGGCCGCCTTAAGTGGTCTTTCTGAAGGTGAGCACGCGATTCATATCCACCAAACAGCAGATTGCTCCTCTGCCGATGGAAAATCTACCGGAGGGCATTGGAACCCTACCAACGAACCGCATGGTAAATGGGGCGCAGAAGAAGGTTACCACAAAGGGGATATAGGAAACTTCACCGCCGATGCCGAAGGTAACGCGACCGTAGAGTTTTCTACCGATCAATGGTGTGTAGGATG
>CAJQMW010000258.1 GCA_905479535.1 uncultured Maribacter sp.
GATTCCCGTGGGGAGAATATTGGTCAAATAATTTCCAGCGGTCCGGACTCTAGGTTTCCCGCAATCATGCAACAGTACCTGACCATGATCAACTTGGCCGAAAAAAGCATCCATATTGCCAATCCCTATTTTATACCGGGGGTTCCCGTTTTGGAGGCATTACGTATGGCCGCGCTGAGCGGAGTTGAAGTCAACCTGCTAACACCCAGGAAATCGGATTCCATACTTGCCAAGCATAGCATGTTCTCTAGGTTTGAAGATTTATTACAAGTAGGGGTTAATATTTATTTGCGACCGGATTTTTCCCATAGTAAGGTCATCATCATCGACGGTAAAATAGCTTCAGTAGGTTCGGGTAATTTTGATTATCGTAGTTTTGAACATAATTTTGAAACCAATGTTTTGATTTATGATGAAAAAATCGCTTCTGAAATAGAAGCGCTTTTTGAAAGTCATTGTAAAAAAGATATAAAGTTGGATTATGACAAATTCAAAAAGCGGTCGTCTATGACCAAATTTATCGAAGGTCTTGCCAAATTCTTTAGTCCGTTATTGTAAACTTAAATTGACCCTAGATCAACGTTGAACTTTCCTTTATGTTTTTTTATTTCTATTTAATCTACTTTATACCATATCATTGAGCGCACAACATCAAATACCCCCGGCAATTGAAGAAGAAGCTTTAATTGCCCTATCCCACTATCCGGAACTAAAGAACACCCCTATTGAGTTCAAGTTCAAAAAGAACATCAAGAAATCAACGATGCAGGCACAACCAGAGTTTGCAAGTCTTTTTAAAGGAAGAAAAAACCGGGGGTATAAAATATTAATAGCGGAGCAAATCACTATTGCAGATACCTTATGCTACACACGTGATATGCCTACAGAAATTTTAATAGGATGGCTGGGTCATGAACTTGGTCATATCATGGATTTTAAAAATCGTAGTAGTATAGACCTTATTGGATTTGGGATTGGATACCTTTCTTCAAAAAAATACATAAGGAATGCTGAACGTAGAGCTGATTCCTTTGCGGTCTCCCACGGTATGGAGAAGTACATTTTAGCGACCAAGGCCTTTATACTGGAAAAAGCCGGCCTTTCCAAAAAATACGTGGACCGTATCAAAGACCTTTACCTATCCCCTGAGGAGATCATGCAAATGGTTGAGGAAAGGGATATGACCGAAGCATTGGATTCCAAATAAATATTAGCGTTGGCGTACAAATTCTTCCCAATCCTTAAATTTATCTTCACCCATAACACGCTCCATTTTTACCTGACCCCCCTTTTTCTTGTTCTCGTCGTTCCAGTCATAAAAAACATCTGGGCTTACCAAATTAACCTTTACGCCCTTTAGCGCCTTGGATCTGGCGACCTTATAGTTTTTATTGGCATCCTTTAAAAAATCGTCCAATTCAGAAAATACTTCTGCTTCATTAATAGTACTAGTTGTACCCAAATACCAAGAATGGTAGAATCCATCATCAAATTTTTTTGCGCTGAGGGTATATTCCGGTATTTTCATATCAAATTTGGACTCCAGATGCTGTACCGCATCATCCATTTTATTGACGGATAGTTGTGAGCCAACGGTGTTAAGAAAGAACTTTGTTCTTCCGGTTATTTTGATTTCGGCACGCTCAACATCCGTGAATTCTATAGTATCTCCTATCATGTAGCGCCATGCCCCGGAAACCGTACTTATGACCAGTACATAATCTTCGTTCTCTTTAACTTCGGAAAGTGACAAGGAAGGGGCATCCTCAGATAAGGAGCCATCCTCGTTGATATACTCCGGAAGAAACGGTATAAACTCAAAATATATCCCGTTATCCGTTACCAGCTTCATCGCATCCGTTTCCGGTCTACTTTGAAAAGCTATGAAACCTTCGGATGCTAAATACGTGTCAATAACGGTAATTGGTTTTCCCATCAATGCCATAAAACTCTTTTCATAAGGTCCAAAGGCCACTCCACCGGAAGTATATACCTGAAGATTGGGCCAAATTTCATGGATGTTTTTTAATTGATGTTGCTTAATGACCTCTTTAAGCATTAGTTCTATCCAAGAAGGGATACCGCTTATTGCTCCAATATCCCAATCTGGCGCCTTTTCAACAATTTTGGCCACACGATCGTCCCAGTCGTCAATTTCGGAAATCTCTTTCCCAGGTTTATAATATCCCCTAAACCAACCCGGGATGTTACTGGCGCTAATACCACTTATCTCACCTTCTAGATGGTCATCTTTTTCCACAAGATCTGTGGAACTTCCTAACATTAATATTCCCTTCTCAAAAAAATCCGGCGGCAAATCAAAATTATTTAGGGCAAGAACCTGCTTTATCCCTGCACTTCTGATAGCCTCTATCATGTCCTTGGTCACCGGTATTCTTTTACTCGTTTTACCCGTCGTGCCAGAACTTAATGCAAAGTAATCCGAATTCCCAGGCCAGGTAACATCAGTTTCTCCTTTATGTAATTGCGACCACCAATGCTCATTTATCTTATTGTAATCAAAATAGGGAACGCTCTTGGTATATTCTTTATGGACGTTTTGAGCAGCTAAGATGTTCTCAAAATCATAACGCTTTCCGAATTTTGTGTCTGAAGCTTTTTCTAAAAGGGATTTTAAAACTTCTCTTTGTTCCTCAACGGGATTATCGTTTCCTGTCACTTTATCGGCGACCTCGATTACACCCTTTATAAAACTTCCAAGTATATGCATGTCTTCATCAATTTAATAATCTAACCAAAAATAATCTTTGAATGGTTTGCCAATGGTCTCTCGACAGATCAAGATTAACCTATTTCTAAAAAAATCATCCGAAAACGAAAACTATTTTAGTACATCGTATTGGGGTTTTTAGATTTCTCAGGAATCCGTTGAATGGCATCCCAATGTTCACAAATTTTTCCGTTATCATCAAATCTATAAAAATCCATGGTGACGTATTCATCATTATCAGGCCATATTTGATGGGTGTGCAGTGCAACCAAGTCGTCTTCAGAAATACAACGCACAAATTCAATGGTCTTATCCGGATATTCCTTCTTCATGCGTTCAAAATAGTATATGAAACCCTCGGTCCCGTTCTCCACATCTGGGTTATGTTGAATGTATCCCGAACCTACATAATTTTCAACCGCCAAGCGAGGATTGCCCTCATAAGCAGTTCTATAAAAGGCAATAGCGTTCTTTTTGTTTGTTTCACTCATAACTGTTTCATTGTATCATAGTGTCTTTACAAGGTTCATAAACTCTAATCGCCTAATACGGTCTGCCAAAATTTCTTTTGTTCTTCTCGTGAAGGTTGTTCTTTTGGGCTGACCAATCTAAAACCAACATCATTAGAATCTGTAAACCACCATGAACTTTTGGGTATCTGCGGATCTCTCCTTTGAAGTTTTTTGTTGGAAGCCGTTCTAGCAGCAGCCCTTAGTACCTCAGCGTCATCATCCCAAGACCCACCCCGTATGACCCTTGGGTGTACGACCGTCGGTTCCACCAATGGGTTGGTTCTTTTCTCCTTGGTATAGGTCTTTCCTTTATATTCATCCAAGGTCCACTCGGCAACATTCCCGTGCATATCGTACAGGCCCCAATCATTCGGTTTTTTACTTCCCACTTTAGCGTAGTGTCCCTCGGAATTCTTGTAGTACACGGCGTAGTCATCTATATTTTCAGTAGTATCCCCAAAACTGTAAGCTGTGTTTGTCCCGGCCCTAGCTGCATACTCCCATTCTGCTTCCGTAGGCAACCTATAAAACCTTCCTGTTATGGTACTCAACCATTTACAGAATACCAAAGCGGAATAGGTGGACATGCTAACAGCGGGAAATCCGGCTTTGCCCATACCATAGGATGGGTCGTCATAAGGCGGACTAGGTCTAGAAATGGCATCAATCTTCATCATCTTTTCATTATCCAACTTCACAAAAATTTCTTTGTCCTGCATAAAAAAAAGTTCGAAAAGCTCCCAAGTAAGTTCATGTTCAGCCATGTAAAAGGCATCCAAGGTTACCGGATGCAATGGTGATTCATCTAAGCTATGACCGGACTCCGATTCTGGGCTACCCATTAAAAATGTTCCCTGGGGTAAGAGCACCATATCAAAGCTCATATCTGTTGATGGAATATTTTGGGTATAGCGGGAACTGACTTTATTCTTAGATGTAGGTACCAACTTATTGACCTGTGCGTATAATGAGAGTTGACAAAAGATACTAATTGATATAATCCCGTAACAAAAAGAGCTTCTAGGCCTAATTTTATCTTTCATACCGTTTTATCAGTTTAAAACTTTTTGGCTATCCAAATTACTGAAAATGGAATTCATATTGCAAACCCTATGCATTTTGCAGGATTTGTTTTAATTTTCTTCTTTCAATATTCCGTAGTTAAACTAAAGGTCATGAAAAAATTTCTTATCTCTACAGTAATCATTCTTACGTCCGCGATTGTCTTAGGCCAACGTTCCAATACCAAATCCTTAGAAAAAT
>CAJQMW010000259.1 GCA_905479535.1 uncultured Maribacter sp.
TTTAGGAAACCGCCGTGGTTTTTATCCAAATACTGTACGTTTTGAGAGTGATGCACCTGATGCATGGTATGCGTATTGAAAATCTTTTCGACCCATCCCATTTTTGGGACATACTTGGAGTGCAGCTGAAATTGCCAAAAGGACTCAATGGCCAAGGCGAAAATGACAACCTCCACCGGAAAACCAACTGCCGGCATCCACATGTAGAAGAAAGGTTTGTACAATAACGTGAACCAACCATTGCGTATGGCGGTGCCCAGATTAAAATGATCGGAAGAATGGTGTACGATATGCGCTGCCCATAATAATCGAATTTCGTGATTCGCCCTATGAAACCAGTAGTAGGTGAAATCATCAGCTAATTGACAGAGTAAAAATATATACCAAGCGTAACCAAAAGACTCGTAACCCATAATATTGGTGCGAACACCATCTACCATAGGATTGAACAGTTCATACATAAAATTAAAAACCACAATAAGCACGGTAACCTTCAGTAACGGCCCTAAAATGGCCGACCCTATACCCATTGCACCACTTGCCATTAAGTCTTTCCAAACGTACAATTCTTTATCACCGTGAGTGTGACTGTATGTTATTTCCAATAAAATAAAAGCTATAAAACTGGGTACTCCGTAAATGAGAGGGTTTGTTAAATCCATTCTTTTTTATGCAAATTTCCGTCAAATATAGACATTAATAAGACCATAGCTTGTATTGTTTAACCTTTAACACCTTAACGGTGAGATAGTAGTTCTTTTGCTAAACAAGCTACTGTTCTTTCTTTTTCAGTAATATTTTGTTCTGCTCGGCCATTAATTTCTCCAAATTGGATAATAACTGAATATCTTTTGGTGTTTCCACCTCCTTATTTTCAGGGTCCTCTGCCTTGTCCTTGAATCTGTTAATGAACTTCAGCGCCATGAAAATCGTAAATGTAATAATAGCAAAATCGATTAAAACCTCAATAAACTCGCCATAGCCAATGGCAACCTCCTCTACTCCTTCTGTAGCATCTCTCAGGATAAATTTCTTATTGCTAAGGTTAACGTCGTCGGTCAGCATTGAAAGTGGGGGCATCACAATCTTTTTCACCAAAGTATTGACCACATTGTTAAAGGCGGTTCCAATAATGATACCAATGGCCATGTCGATCATATTCCCTTTGACGGCAAAGTTTTTAAACTCCGTAAAAAGATTTTTCATATAACTCGATTAAAATAATTTGGTCTGTCCTTCCGGGTCATTCTTATCATCTTCATCACTTTTGTCAGCTTGGTCTGACTTTTTTATTCCAGAATCTACATTTTCCTCATCTACTACTTCAATATCCGTGGCGTCCTTTGCGGCTGGCTCTTCGTAGGGCAAAGGGTCTAGCAAATTGATGTTCTTGACCTTTTCGGTTATCAATTGGTTGCCCATTGCCTTTATACCTTTTATGGCGATGAAATCTTCAATATCAATGCTCATACTTTCCTTAGGTTCTTTTCCTCTAGGTTTAGGAAATTCAATTTCTATTACAGGTCTCCAATCAGTTGAAACTAACTCCAGATACGATTTGGAATGTTCCGTTATAAAAACTTCTTCTTTGAATTCTGTTTCGATCAAAAACCGTTTTACATAAAAACGTTCCTTATCCCCTTCCCAGTAAATAGCGGATATGGGTTTGTTGGGGTTCCACTTTTCAATAACGATCATATCATCATCAAATCGGGAAGTTAATACGGGCAAGATTGTTTTTGCCACTCCCCTTTGGGTAATAATAAGTAATAGATCATCTGCCCTGAATTCTCCTATAAGTTCACCCCTACCATCAACATTGAGGCGACGGACCACATCATCGAACCAAATTTTTCTTGGCTTTAAGGTAGATAGTCCTTTTTCCTTTAGCTCAATACGTTTGACGGAGTATTTGGTAACGATATTTCCTTTTGATCCCCTACCTTTAATGAGGACATCGGCAAAATCAATATCCCATTTTAGTTTTTTGATACTCCCCACTTGCCTTAAGTTAACGGTGATTACCTCAGCTTCTCCATTGGGGTTGGCGGAGAAATAAAGCACTTGGGAATTTGCTTTACCGGTTGTAAGATCATACAGTTTATCCCGGGTTATACTGGTAACGTTAAATCGTTTAATATAAGTAGCACCTCCCCTACCATCCTTATAAATTAGGTTGTAGGTGGTTCGCGAGTCTTTTTTCTTAAAGACGGCAACATGCAAAATCCCTTTACCCACAAAAGTCTTGGAATCCACCTTTGTTACCATCATCTTCCCTTCATTCGTAAAAACGATGATATCGTCAATATCACTACAGTCGGTAACATATTCGTCCCGTTTTAGAGCGGTTCCTACAAAACCTTCATCCCTGTTCACATAGAGTTTTGTATTTCGAATTACTACTTTCGTCGCTTCAATATCATCAAAAATCCGTATTTCGGATTTGCGTTCACGATCTTTTCCATAGGTAGTCTTTAAATTTTTGAAGTAATCTATGGCAAAATCGACAAGATGCTTTAGATGATGCTTTACTTGGGCAATTCTTTCTTCCAGGGAGTCCAACTGTTGCTGCGCCTTGTCCAAATCGAATTTAGAAATGCGTTTGATTCTAATTTCAGTTAAACGTACGATGTCCTCTTCGGTTACGGCCCGTCTCAGATGTTTTGTAAAGGGCTCAAGTCCCTTATCAATGGCTTTTAAAACCCCTTCCCAGGTCTCTTCCTCCTCAATATCCCGATAAATCCTGTTTTCAATAAATATACGTTCCAAGGATGCAAAATGCCA
This sequence comes from uncultured Maribacter sp., assembly GCA_905479535.1. GTDB lineage: Bacteria > Bacteroidota > Bacteroidia > Flavobacteriales > Flavobacteriaceae > Maribacter. Next base: position 2,785 of record CAJQMW010000259.1, read on the forward strand.
TTGTTCCTCCAGTTCTGAAAGTTGTATTTCCAGTTCCTGCTTAAGCAAGTCCACTGTAGCATCCGTAGAACGTTGAAGCATTTCCGTAACCCCAATGAACAGCGGTTTGTTGTCCTCGATAATACAACCAAGGGGAGAAATGGAAGACTCACAAGCCGTAAAAGCATATAGTGCGTCTATGGTCTTCTCGGGGGAAATTCCAGAGGGCAAATGCACCAAAATTTCTACATCCGCGGCGGTGTTGTCCTCTATTTTCTTGACTTTTATTTTACCCTTATCGTTCGCTTTAAGGATAGAATCTATTAAACTAGAGGTATTGGTTCCATAAGGTATTTCATTGATAACCAGTGTACTTTTATCTTGTTGAGATATTCTAGCGCGCACTCTTATTTTTCCGCCCCTTAATCCATCGTTATAATTGCCCACATCAATTATACCTGCCGTAGGAAAGTCTGGAAACAACTTAAAACGTTGTCCCTTCAAATGTTTAATCGAAGCATCGATCAATTCGATAAAATTATGGGGTAAGATTTTGGTAGAAAGTCCTACCGCTATTCCTTCCGCACCCTGTGCCAGCAACAATGGAAACTTGACCGGAAGGTTTACGGGCTCCTTTTTTCTGCCATCATAAGACTGTTGCCATTCGGTAATCTTAGGGCTAAAAACTACTTCCAAAGCAAATTTGGATAGCCGAGCCTCTATATATCGCGATGCAGCGGCCCTATCGCCAGTTAGAATATTACCCCAGTTCCCCTGGGTATCTATGAGTAGGTCCTTTTGACCAATCTGCACCATGGCATCGGCTATACTGGCATCGCCATGGGGATGGTACTGCATGGTATGCCCTACTACATTGGCAACTTTGTTGTA